>JBGUUN010000254.1:0-19075 GCA_045133555.1 Oscillospiraceae bacterium | reverse complement strand
AAGACGCTGCAGATGCTGTTGGATGCGGTGATCGAAGAAAAGGTCGATAATGAAAGGGAAGCATTGCTTGCCTTTGCGGCAGAGAATATGAATTAAATCAAGCAGGGAAAGCCGGTAGGCTTTCCCTGCTTTTGCTATCGGTCAAAAGACGGGTTAAATGCGTAGAAATTCTTGCTGTCCAAAGTATCCAGCACACGGCGCAGTGCTTCACCGAAACGCTGGTAATGTACGATCTCGCGTTCGCGTAAGAACTTGATGACATCTCTGACATCCGGATCATCCGCCAAACGTAAGATGTTGTCATAGGTCACACGTGCTTTCTGTTCAGCAGCCATATCCTCATGTAAGTCCGCCAACACATCGCCGGTAGACTGCAGGGTGGCAGCAGAAAACGGTACACCGGATGCAGCCTGCGGATAGATGCCGGTGGTGTGATCCACAAAGTAGACATCAAAGCCGCTGTCTTTGATCTGCTTCGGAGTCAGGTTTCTTGTAAGCTGATAGACCAAAGCACTTACCATCTCAATGTGGCCGAGCTCTTCGGTGCCGATGTCGGTCATGATCGCACGTACCATGTTGTCGGGTGCCGCATAACGCTGAGATAAATAGCGCATCGCCGCACCGGCTTCACCGTCCGGACCGCCGATCTGGCTGATGATGATCTTTGCCAATGCCGGATTCGGTGTAGCTACCTTGACCGGATATTCCAATCGCTTGTCATAAGTCCACATACTCTACTGCGCCTCCAATTCCCACGGCCACGGTGAATCGATCCAGTTCCATTCTTCCCAGATCTCATCCTCTGCACGGATCGGACCGTATTTCTGTGCAAACTCATCCTGCAGTTTCTTGCGGGTGTTGTTGACCTCGAGATAGTAGGCGAAAGCCTCTTTGCATTCCGGATGTGTATCTAAAAACATCATGGCTTCGGTCGCAGCAAATCCGTAGGTCTGCAATTTGCGCAAAAGCTCGCTGCGGGCAATCATCTCGTTTGTCATCTCGGTACCGCCTCCTCTCCGATGAACGGCAGATCGAGCTGCATGAAGATGGTGCCGCGCGCAAAGCCGTCCTGCGGACTGTAAAGCTTCTGCCATACCTGCATCGGCACATAGCTCATTGCCAGCGGAATGTTCTGCGGATCGGCAAAAATTTTCTCCTCTTGCATACATACGCACTCCTTTCTCATATCAAAACGGTTGACACTCGGATGCCTTTGCTTGTAAGCATCTGTTACAGTATATGAAAAAGCGCTTTGTTTGTGATGCTTCGTTTTTGGATCGTCATTGACAATCCAAATCAGATTTGCTATACTGAAGAGGACGAATGAACCGTTTGCAACGGTGCATTCTATGGAATACACAGGCATATTACCATCACAAAAGGAGAATACGATGTATTTACAAGATTATTTTGTGTTTATGATCGCCATCGGTATCTGTATGATCTTTTCCGGCATCGTCAGCCGAAAGGTGAAAACCGCTTTTTCAAAACATAACTCCACCCGCTGTCGCTCCGGATATACCGGCTATGATACTGTCATGCGGCTGCTGCAGAGCAATCAGGTTCATGATATTTCGGTCGGTGCCGTCAATGGCTTTTTGACCGACCATTTTCATCCGACCCAAGGTGTTGTTAATCTCTCCGAGAGTACCTATGGTAATCGCTCGGTCGCCGCAGTTGCGGTCGCTGCCCATGAAGTGGGTCATGTCATGCAAAAGAAGCAGCATCATCCGATGTATCTGCTGCGTACCGCTCTGGTGCCGGTGGTCAATTTCGGTTCCAGACTCGCAATGCCGTTGGTTTTGATCGGTGTGCTGTTAGACTGGTATGCTGTGACTGCGAATCCGAATACCGGGTTTTATGTTGCAATGTTCGGTGTGTGTTTGTATGGTGGCTCGCTCTTGTTTGCGCTGGTGACCCTTCCGGTTGAATTGAATGCCAGTCGCAGAGCCAAGAGAATGCTGCTCGAATCCGGAATCCTGACCGAACAGGAGATACCTGCCGCCAATGAAGTACTGTCAGCCGCGGCTATGACCTACTTGGCTTCGCTGTTGACCTCACTGGTATACTTCCTGCGGTTTTTGTTCCAGGTGCTCGGTATGTTCGGTCGGCGTAACAACCGCAGATAAAGGACTTTTGCGCTTGATTTCAAACGGTCATATTTTGTCGGAAAACATTTCCTGTGATATTTTTCGCGTGAATTCATATGCTATGGAGGCAGACACGTCAGATGAAAATTTACGGAGGAAAATAAAATGAAAAGTTCCAATAATCTGGTTGTACCGCAGGCAAGAGAAGCAATGAATAAGTTCAAAATGGAAGCAGCTACTGAGGTAGGTGTTCCGTTAAAAGAAGGCTATAACGGTGATCTGACCTCCCGTCAGGCAGGTTCCATCGGCGGTCAGATGGTTAAGAAGATGATCGAAAGCTACGAAAACTCCGCAAAATAATGTTATCGCTGCAGGGTACGGTATGATGCATATACCGTACCTTTTTGTATGTCCGATCACATTGAAAACAGGATCGGTTTGTGGTATAATTAGATAAAAAGCGAAAAGGAATGAGATACATGAAAGTTGATTTATTCATCAGCGACATAGCGCAGTCGACGGAACATAACTTAATCTGCTCTGCAATCCATCACCGTTTTGATCCGCTCAAACTTAAAACCGGAGTGCTGCGTGCTGGCGATGTGGTTGCTGCTGTTGCACCGACGGTGCTCGGACAGTACCATTCCTTTCCGATGCAGTTTGGATTTTGGGATGATAGCCGCAAACGTGATAAAATGATCCGGGCGACCGGTATTGAAACGGCCGAGAATAAACTGATCTTTTATGACGGCATTTTCCAACGCAGATGTGTTGTTCCGGTCAACGGATTTTTCGTGAGCGGAAAAGATGAATGCGGAAACAAATTAAACTATCTTGTATCCATGCCGGGAAAAGAGATGTTTTATCTTGCGGGAATCTATAAGAAACTGCAAGGGAAACCGCATGTGATCCTGCTGACGGCAAAGGCGCAGGGCGAGAATATGATGTATTGCGAGCGCTTACCGATCACAGTCCCTCGCAATGCATGTAAAAGATGGATTGACCCGAAGCGCAGAATCAAAAGAATATGGGAAGATTGGAAACAAAATTATATTTTTGAAGTAACGGAATATGAAAGAACAGAAAATCAATGAAACGGCTTATGCCTTGAATCATACGAAGCATCGCAGCCGTCTGCGAAATAACTATCACACCTCCCGCGGAGATGATATGAGCGATATTCAGCTCCTTGAACTGCTGCTTAACTCTTATTATACCCGTAATGAAACAAATGAACTTGCAAGAAATCGCTTGTCCGAAATGTCGCTGCAGGATTTCATGCAGACATTTGCCCCAAACGATCTGCCGACAGCGGAATCGGAGCAGCTTTTTCTGTCGGTCAGCGCAAAGATGATGACCGCAGCCGCAAAGGATGAACTGTTGTCCGAAGAATGGGAAGGTCTTTCCTTACATACCCATCAAAAACTGATGGAACGGGTGAGCCCGTATTTTCTCACCGATGATGCAAGGATCCTGTATCTTGGCTTTGACAGAAACGATAGATTGATCTTAAATTTCTTCGGCGGGTTCGGAGATCCGGAATTGCCGATCGCAATGACCCATTGTCATCTGACGCAGCTGAAAAATGTCGTTATCTGCTTCTCCGTCGAGCAGGTGCCGGAAACGGTGTTAAAGGATGCGATCCGCTACTACCTGAAAAAGATCGAATACTGTCCGCGCAGTTGGGAAGTTTATGCCATCGTGCTGATGTATCATAACGAACCGCTTTGGATTCCTGTTAAGGATGATATGGCCAAACGCAGAGGAGGATACACGCTATGATTTTGCTTGTCACCGGGGGTGCCGGTTTTATCGGCACCAATTATATCTATTACCATTTGAGAAAATACCCGAACGATCATGTTGTATGCTATGATCTTTTGACCTATGCGGGCAATTATGAAAACCTGCTGTTTCTGGAAAGCGACCCGCATTTTACTTTCGTTAAAGGTGATATCTGCGACAGGGAAGCAGTATATACGCTGTTTGAAAATCATAAACCGGATGCAGTGATCAATTTTGCAGCCGAGAGTCATGTGGATCGGTCCATTGAAATGCCGGAACTGTTTTTGAAAACCAACCTGCTCGGTGTACAGGTGTTGATGGATGCCTGCCTGAAATACGGCACCAAGCGCTTTCATCAGCTCTCGACTGATGAGGTCTACGGCGATCTTCCGCTGGATTCTACCGATAGATTCACCGAAGATTCTCCGCTGCGTCCGAGCTCGCCATACAGCAGCTCCAAAGCTTCTGCCGATCTTCTGGCGCTGGCGTATCACCGTACCTACGGATTGGATGTGACCGTCAGTCGCTGTTCCAATAATTACGGACCGTATCAGCATACCGAAAAGCTGATTCCACGGATGCTTTATTTGATGAAAGAGGGAAAACCGCTGGAATTGTACGGTAACGGTAAGAATGTTCGCGACTGGATCTATGTGACCGATCATTGTTCTGCTGTGGATACCATTCTGCATCAAGGTACCGCGGGTAGTGTATATAACGTCGGTGCAGACCAATGTCTGGATAATCTGACACTGATCGAATCGCTGCGCCGATATGCCGGAAAAGCGGATCATCCGATTTGCTTTGTTGCAGACAGAAAAGGGCACGATTTGCGTTATGCAATCGATTCGACCAAACTGCAAACGGAGCTTGGCTGGATGCCGCAGATGTCTTTTGCGCAAGGCTTGCGCCGGACCGTGGAATGGTATGCGGTTGACAATTGATATTTATTTTCGTATAATAGAATTATTCGACACAGAAAGGTGTGATTTTATGACAGTAGTTGTATGTGTGGATGACCGTATGGCAATGATGTTCGGTAAACGTCGTCAAAGTCAGGATGTGCGTTTGAGAGAACGTGTGCTTGCGATGTCTGCCGATCAGACACTTTGGATGAATGCGTATTCCGCAAAACAGTTTTCGGAGCATACCGCACCGCAGATCAGAGTAGATGAAAATTGCCTGCAGAATGCGGCGGATGAGGATATCTGTTTTATTGAGGATATGGCACTTTTGCCGTATGTTGAGCGTATCGACCGTATTGTGCTGTATCGCTGGAACCGTCATTACCCGGGAAATCGTTATTTTGATCTTCCGCTGGAACAATATAACTTGGAGCATACCGAAGAATTCGTGGGCAATTCCCATGAGAAAATCACAGAGGAGATTTATATCAGATGAATCAATTGAAATTACGTTTGCTTGCACTTGCGGCATCGGCTGTCTTGCTGCTGTCCGGCTGTACCATTGAGTTTGTTTATGACGATGAAAGCAGCCTGCCGCAGCAAAGCAGTTCGCAGGTGTCGCAGGAATCCACTTCGAAAAACGAGCAGGATTCTACGGTCGATCTTGCGGATATCCCGGCGTTTTCCGGAGAACCGTATGTTGAGATCAACGGCAATGAGCCGCAGTTTACCGAGGATCAGTTTAACGCCGATGCGTTTGAGTATTACAGTGAGCTGGATGCCCTTGGCAGATGCGGTGTGGTATATGCCAATATCTCCCGTAAAATGATGCCGACCGAGGACAGAGAATCCATCAGCAATGTCAAGCCGTCCGGCTGGATCAACGTACCGTATGATTTTGTTGACGGTAAATATTTATATAACCGCTGCCATTTGATCGGATTCCAGCTTACAGGCGAAAATGCCAATGAGAAAAATCTGATCACCGGTACACGTTACATGAATGTTGAGGGTATGCTGCCGTTTGAAAACATGGTAGCCGACTATATCAAGGAAACCGATGACAATGTGCTTTATCGTGTTACGCCGATCTATGAGGGAGATAACCTTGTTGCAAGCGGTGTACAGATGGAGGCAATCTCGGTGTCCGACCGCGGCGAAAGCATCTGCTTTAATGTCTACTGCTATAACAATCAGCCGGGTGTTATCATCGATTATAAAACCGGTGAGAGTAAGGAAGATCTTTCCGCATTTGAGGGTGGAGAGAAAAACGAATACGTCATCAATACCAATAACGGTAAATTCCATCTGCCTTCCTGCAGCGGTGTTGCAGATATGAATCCGAAAAACAAACAGGAATTTACCGGCAGCCGTGACCTTTTGATCGCACAGGGATACGAGCCGTGCGGCAGATGTGATCCGTAAATCTTTGTATCAGCAGCAGTTTTCTGCTGCTGATTTTCTTTTTAAATTTATCTGATACCTCTTGACACACGATACTATGTGTGATATAGTATTGTGTATAGAGTAGTATTATAAATACACGAATGACAGAAAGGAAAGAAGATGGATATTCAATTAAAACGCGGTTTGTTGGATGTCTGCGTTTTATCGGCAATCAAGGATGCGGATTCCTACGGATATCAGATCATCAAGGACATCAGCCCGTATGTCAGTATCTCAGAGTCCACCCTGTATCCGATTTTACGAAGGCTGGAAACGGCAAAGCTTTTGATCGTACGCAGCATTGAACATAACGGCAGACTCAGAAAATACTATCATATCACACAGGCGGGATTGGACCGTATTGAGTCCTTTAAGGAAGAATGGGAAGAGATCATGACGATCTACCGCTTTATTGCAAGGAGAGATGAAGATGACAAAGCTTGAATTTTTAAATGCGCTTGCGGCTGCGCTTTCCGGACTGGAGCAGCAGGATATCAGGCGTTATCTGGATTATTATGCGGAAATGATCGATGACCGCATCGAAGAAGGAATGAACGAAACCGATGCCGTTAAAGATATTTGCGGTAAAAATGCTGCCGATGAGTTGGATGAGGCTGCTTGGATCGAAGAAGTTGCAGCGGTTATCCTCTCCGAAAAAGAAACCGAACAGAAACAAGAAAAGACGCAGCGTCAAAAGCGCAGCTTAAAACGTTGGGAGATCGCATTACTGATTTTGGGCTCGCCGCTTTGGCTTGCTCTGCTTTTGACGGCAGGCGCGGTGGTATTGGCGTTGGCAATCTCTTCGTTTGCGGTCATTGTTTCACTTGCAGCGGTGGTTTTTACGCTGTATGTGGTGATGTGGGTAGTCATCCTGTGTCTTTGGGTCGGCGCGCTTGCACTGGCACTCTCGTCGATCGCGGGAATCCTTGTCTTTATTCCGCTTCTGATCAAAAACCTGATTCCGCATGGCTTTCTTACCGTCGGATCTGCTGTGGCTTGCGCAGGAATTGCCGCAGCATGGGGATTCGGCTGCTATTACATAACAAAATGGTGTTGGAAATTCACCGCGTGGACCTGTAAGAAAATTTTTGGAAAGAGAGGGAAAGCGAAATGAAAAAGACAGGCGTATTCTGGATCGTAGTCGGAAGCTTGATCGTCACCGGCTGTGTGCTTGCGTTGATCGGTATGTGTATGATCGATTTTGATTTCCATAGACTTGAGATCAATCACCCGGATCAGGACGGCGTCTATGAGAGCATGCATGAGGAGTATTTGCTAAAACAGCTTGAAGGGGAGAATGTTACTTATACCGATACAGAGCTTTCTTCCGATCAGGACAACAGTACGATGCATCAGATTCCCGCAATCAAGGGTCTGGATATCACGACGGATCGCTGCGACATTTCGGTTCAGCCTTCCGCCGATAACAATATCAGGGTCGTTATCAGTCATATCGGTTCTCAAAAATATAATCTGCGTATGAATAAAGACGGTATCCTGCAGATCACGCAGGGCGAACAGGAATTCTTTGATATCATCGGAGCGCAGCATGAAATGATCATTGTTGATCTTCCGGCAGGCGAATATGAATCTTTGAATTTACACAGTACCAGCGGAGATATCAATGTACAGGCTGCGTATACCTTTGATACGATCGAGGTCGAAACAGTAAGCGGTGAAGCGGAGGTTCAGGCAAAGGGCAGAGAGCGGATCAAAATCCATACCACCAGCGGCGACATTTCATTGCTGACCGCCGATCTTGCATCGCAGCAAACTGCGGTTGAACTTTCTTCGTCCAGCGGTGAGATCGGATTGAACCGGGTCAAGGCAGCATCTGTGAAACTGCATACCACCAGCGGTAAGGTTCGCATCCATGATACCGATTCTGTAATCCTGAATATCGAAACCGCAAGTGGTGATGTCTGCTTTGCAAATTCCGATTTCGGTGACATGCAAGTTAGCGGCACCAGCAGTAAAATTCAGATCCAGGAAACCAACGCTGAGACCTTAAATATCAAGACGGTAAGCGGTAATGTGGGCTTTGCGGATTCTGATTTCGGTGAAATGCTGCTGACCACCACCAGCGGTGATATATCCGGCAGTCTGAATACCCCGAAAGAATTTAAGGTGGATACCACCAGCGGTCGTATTCATTTACCGAATTCGATAGATGGCAGCGGACTTTGTCAGATCCATACCACCAGCGGCGATGTGGAAATCACCGTAAATAAGTGACAGATGGGGCATTGCGTGAAAAATACGCAATGCCCGTTTTTGTATTCTGATATAAGCTGAATTTAGTAAAAACCTTGATTTTTCCACTGAAATGCTGTATACTATATATTAGGAGTATTCTGTTTTCGGACAGAACATCAGGAGGAAAATTATGGCGTTAAACAATGTGATCAAAGACGGTGTATGGGTCACCATGCTGACGCCCTTTGATGAAGATCATCAGGTGGATTATCCGGCTTTGGAGGCAATGATCGAATGGTATATCCAAAAAGGCGTTGCCGGTTTGTTTGCAATCTGTCAGTCGAGCGAGATGTTCTTTTTGAGCAAACAAGAACGTGCGGCTGTGGCAAAATTTGTGGTTGAGAAAGCCGCAGGCAGAGTCGGTGTGGTTGCATCCGGTCATATCTCGGATGATATCTATGATCAGATTGAGGAACTGAAAGATACCGCCGCTTCCGGCTGTGACGCTGTGGTGCTGGTCAGCAATCGCTTGGCAAAACAGGATGAGAGTGAAGATATCTGGAAAGCAAATGCCATCAAGATCATGGAAGCGATCCCGGATTGTACCTTCGGTATCTACGAATGTCCGATGCCGTATCGCAGACTGCTGTCCCCGGAATTGCTCAAATGGTGTGCCGATACCGGCAGATTTGCATTCCTTAAGGATGTTTCCTGTGATATGGAGCTTCTGTCGGCAAAGATGGATGCAATCAAAGGCAGCAGCTTAAAGCTGTTTAATGCCAATACCGCAACCATTTTAGATTCATTGAAAGTCGGCGTCAACGGCTTTTGCGGTGTCATGGCAAATATGCACCCGGAGCTGTATGTATGGCTGTGTGAAAAATGGCATACCGATGAAGAAAAAGCGCTGATGGTACAGAATTTCGCAACGGTAGCTTCGCTGCAGGAACTGCAGAGCTATCCGATCTGCGCAAAATACCATATGCAGCTTTGCGGACTCCCAACTAAAATCTATACCCGCAGTAAGGATGACACTCAGTGGAATCACCTGCGAGAGATCGAAACCTTAGCACTTTACAATCAATTTTTGGACTTTATCAAATATTGCCCGCTTGACTGAAAGCGAAAGGAGATTATCTTATGAACAAGAAAGAAACCGTACATATTATTTCTCATTCCCATTGGGACAGAGAGTGGTACCTTCCGTATGAAAGCCATCACATGCGTCTGGTTGAGCTGATCGATACCTTACTGGATCAGTTAGACAAAGGCTGCGGCTTTGAAAGCTATTTCTTAGACGGTCAGACCATCGTTTTGGATGACTATCTGCAGATCAAACCGCAGAATAAAGACAGACTCTTAAAATACATCAATGAGAAGCGCATTCAGATCGGTCCGTGGTATATTCTGCAGGACGAGTTCTTAACCGGCAGCGAATCCAATATCCGTAACCTGCTCACCGGTCTGTGTGAAGCAAAAAAATACGGCGAACCGACCATGATCGGCTATTTCCCGGATGCTTTCGGTAATGCAGGCCAGATGCCGCAGATCTTAAAACAGGGCGGCTGTGATGCGGTCGTATTCGGCCGCGGTGTTAAACCGATCGGCTTTGATAACCAGGTCATGGCAACCGGTGAGTTCGAATCCAACTTCTCCGAAATGTATTGGGCTTCTCCGGACGGCACCGACCTGTACGGCATCCTGTTTGCAAACTGGTACAATAACGGTAATGAGATCCCGGTTGAGGAAGAAGCTGCAAAAGAGTACTGGGAAAAACGCTTAGCAGGCGTTCGTAAATTTGCATCCGGCTCCAACTATCTGTTAATGAACGGCTGTGACCATCAGCCGATCCAGACCGATTTGCCGGAAGCAATCGAGACCGCAAGAAAACTCTACCCGGATATCGAGTTTATCCACTCCAACTTTGAAGACTATGTCAAAGCGCTCAAAGCTGAGACCGATGTGAAACTGACCACCGTTACCGGTGAGCTGACTTCTCAGGAAACCGACGGTTGGTATACTTTAGTCAATACCAGTTCTTCCCGTATCTACTTAAAACAGATGAACCGCGAGAATGAGGTTAAACTTTCCATGCAGGCAGAGCCGCTTGCTTTGATGGATGCACAGAACGGTAATCTGGTACAGAAAGAGTGGTTTGATTACGCTTGGAAGACCTTGATGCAGAACCACCCGCACGACAGTATCTGCGGCTGCAGCGTTGACGCAGTTAACCGCGAGATGGCAACCCGTTTTGAAAAATCCATCGTTGTTGCGGATGAACTGATCCAGGCATCTATGCAGTCCATCGCAGACCATGCGGATACCTCTATGTTCGCTGAGGGCGAATTCCCGTTCATCGTTGCCAACACCACCGGTTGGGATAAGACCGGCGTTGTGGATGCGATCGTTGACTTGGAGCACGATCATTCTGTATGGCTGTTTGAAGTATACGACCAGATCAAAGATGCCGATATTACCGGTCTGGGTGTGAAAGACGAAAACGGCAACCTGATCGACTGTAAGATCGAGGATCTGGGTGCAGTATTCGATTATCATCTGCCGAAAGACAAGTTCCGTCAGCCGTATATGACCCGCCGCTTGAAAGTTACCTTTGAAGCAGAAAATGTACCGGCTCTGGGTTATAAAGTATATGCGCTGTGCAAAGATTGCTATAAAAACGAAGGCAGCCTGATCACTGCAGAAAACACCATGGAAAACGCAAATGCCAAGGTCGTTATCGCTCAAGACGGCAGCTTCACTCTGACCGATAAACGCTCTGGCAAGACTTTATCCGGTTTAGGTATCTATGAGGATACCGGTGACGTCGGTAATGAATATATCTTCTTCCAGCCGGTAGGCACCAAAGCTATCACCACCAAAGGCGTAGAAGCTAAAGTTTCTGTAAAAGAGGATAGCGCATTCCGTGCGGTATATGAGATCAAACACACCATGATGATCCCGGAATCCGCAGATGCAATGTTAGACTATGAGCAGAGAAAAGTATTAGAGTATAACAAACGTAAAGCAGGCAGAAGCGATGTACTGATCCCGATGGAGATTACCGAAGAAGTAACTCTCGAGAAGAATGCCGAGATGGTCAAGATCAAAACCACCTTCGATAACAAGGCAAAAGATCATCGTGTTCGCATTCTGTTCCCGACCGGTTATGAGACTGCTGTTCATAAAGGCGATTCCATCTTTGAGATCGCAGTTCGTTCCAATAAAACCGCAGACGTATGGCAGAATCCGAGCAACTGTCAGCACCAGCAGTTCTTTGCAAGTGTAGATGACGGCGTTACCGGCCTGACTGTCGGCAATATCGGTCTGAATGAATATGAACTGGTGGAGGAAGATACCACTTTAGCAATCACTCTGCTGCGCTGCACCGGCGAGCTGGGCGACTGGGGTTATTTCCCGACTCCGGAAGCACAGTGTCTGGGCGTATCCGAGACCGAAGTTTGTGTTATGCTGCATCCGGGCGATGTTGTTACCTCCGGTGCCGTTAAACATTGCCATCAGTATCAGAGCAAATTCCTCACCGCTAAGACCAAGATCCATGCAGGTAAGAAGGGTGACAGCTACGTGAAATGGAGCGGTGACACCATCGTATTTACCGCTGCGAAAGAAGCACATGAGAGCAGAGCAAAAGTATTCCGCTTTGTCAACTTTGGCAAGGATAACTGCACTCTGACCTTTGCTCCGAACTTTGCACATGAGAGCATCTGGATGAGCAATGTCGTAGAGCAGAAAGTAAAAGAGCTCGGCTGCGGTGAAGTTAAAGTTGATGTTCGTCCGCATGAGATCGTAACTCTGGTCGTAGAATAATGAACGGCGGGTCGGCTTTCCGTCGACCCGCATCAACCGATATTAAGGAGGCGTAAGCATTGAAAACGTTATCCGCGGTGATCGTTGCCGCCGGAAGTTCCAGCCGCATGGGTACCGATAAACAGCAGATCCTGCTGTGCGGTAAACCGGTCTGGATGCATGCTGTTATCACCTTTGCAGCTCTGCCGCAGACAGCAGAGATCGTAGTGGTGACCCGCGCGGAAAATATCCCGCTGATGCAAAAGCAGCTTTATGATTATGCTGCAGGCGATGCGGCGATACAAAAGACTTCGTTTGTGCAGGGCGGAGCGACCCGAACGGAGTCCGTATCTTGCGGTATCGCAGCCTGCAGTCAGCAAACCGATTATTTTGCGATCCATGACGGTGCAAGACCGCTTGTGACGGCACAGGATATCGGCAAGGCTTTGCTTGCGCTGAATGAGCACCCTGCGGTCAGCTTGGGCGTGTATGTGAAAGATACCATTAAGGTGGTGGATGCAGGTGGGAAGGTGCTTTCCACCCCGGATCGTTCTGCCTTGATGATCACCCAGACACCGCAGATCTTTGAACGTGAGATCTACTTAAAAGCACTTGCGGCAGCCAAGGAGAAAGGGCTTTCTCCGACCGATGACTGCCAGCTTTTGGAAAGCTACGGTGTACCGGTGTATATGGTGACCGGCAGCTATCAGAACATTAAAATTACCACACCGGAGGATGTTCCTGCGGCTGAAGCAATGCTGCGGCAGATGGAGCGTAAGGAGGAGATTCCGATGGATATTCGAACCGGACACGGTTATGATGTGCATCGTTTCGCACCGGACCGTAAATTGATCTTAGGCGGTGTTGAAATCCCGTATGAATTCGGTCTGCTGGGACATTCCGATGCGGATGTGTTGGTCCATGCAATCATGGATGCATTGCTTGGCGGTACGGCTATGGGCGATATCGGTAAACATTTCCCGGATACCGATCCGACCTATAAGGGTGCCGACAGCATGAAACTGTTTGCACATGTTGTTGCACTGTTAAAAGAAAAGAATTACCGTATTTCCAACATCGATGCGACGATCATCGCACAACAGCCGAAAATGGCGCCGCATATCCCGCAGATGCGGCAGAATATTGCCGATGTTTGCGGCATTGATACAGACCGTGTCAATGTCAAAGCGACCACAGAAGAAAAAATGGGATTTACCGGTCGACTCGAAGGCATCCGCGCTCATGCGGTATGCACCCTGATTCGATAAATACGGTAAGGGGGGATTTGTTTGGGAAGATTAGAATTGTTTTTTGACCAGTTTTACAGCATCATATCGACCTTTACCGTAAGCGATCTGATCGATATCGTTATCTGTGCGGTTGCAATCTATAAAATCATTCAGATGGTCAGAGAAACGCGAGCAAGTGCATTGCTCAAAGGCCTGATGTTCTTAGTCGGCTGTTATGTATTTGCTGCTTTACTTCAACTTCGCACACTTGCCTTTGCACTTGAAAAGATCTTTGAGATCGGTATCATTGCGGTAATTGTGCTGTTCCAGCCGGAATTGCGCCGTATGCTGGAAAAATTCGGACGTACCAAGGTGGTTTCCGAAATTTCGATTTTGTCCGGTGATTCGCCGGAGAGAAAAGCGATCCTTTGGGAAAAATCGATCAATGATATCTGCGAGGCTGTCGAAGAATTATCCGCAGATAAGACCGGCGCACTGATTGTAATTGAGTGTAAGACCCGTTTGGGTGAGCAGATCGACACCGGTGTGCAGATGAATTCGCTCACCAGTAAAGAGCTGTTCGGTAATATCTTTATCTCCAATACACCGCTGCATGACGGTGCGGTAATTATCCGTAACGGTATCATCCTTGCAGCAGCTTGTTTCCTGCCGAAACCGCAGGACGATAAATCCATCGAAACCAAACTCGGCTCCCGTCACCGTGCGGCGATCGGTATGAGTGAGGCTTCCGATGCGATCGTTATTGTCGTTTCAGAGGAAACCGGTACCGTTTCGGTTGCCCGTGACGGCGTTTTGACCCGCGGTTATAATAAGATCACCTTAAAAGAGTATCTGACCGGTCAGCTGATCCCAAGCGGAAATAACGAAAAGAGCGGTAAACTGAGCCAGATCATCAAAAAATTGGATCATTTGAAGTCGGATAAGAAGGGAGTACAGAATGGCGAACAAGAAAAAGAAAACAAAGAGTGATATTCCTTTCTTTGAAAAACTTCTTTCCAATAAGAGTTTTCTTCGAATCTTTTCGGTCGTTATGGCGGTGCTTTGCTGGCTGACGGTCGTTACGGTGGTCGATGATAATACCACCACCGTGGTCACCGATATTCCGGTTGAAATCAACCTGAATGACACCACCGCTCAAAAATACGGTTTGAGCCTCATCGACGGTTCCGGTCAGACCGTATCGGTTAAAGTACAGGGCAGACGTGTTGAGATCGGCTCGCTTACGGCAGCAGATTTCAGCGCTTATGCGGTATTGTCCGATGTCAATAAGACCGGTGATTATCAGCTGAATGTCGAGGTTTCCAAGAAGAGTAATCTTGTATCTTACAGTATTGTAGATGTGACCCCTGCCACAATTCCGGCAAGCTTTGACTATCTGGAAGAGGTTACCTTTGATGTGGAGGGTCTCGCGGAAGGAATCACAGCCGATAGTGGCTATATCAAGGATACCATAGTGGTATCTCCGGCTACGATCGATCTGATCGGTCCGCAGAGTGAGATTTCTAAGATCGATCGCTGTGTGGCTGTCAGTACGGAAAGCGGTGCTTATACCGCAACCACCCGTGTGGATGCGCAGCTTGAATTTTACGATGCGGCGGGCAATCTCTTGGATCTGCAGGATGTGGATTACCGCGATCAGAGCTTTGAACTGTTGGTTCCGATCTATAAGCAGAAAACCGTTCCGCTGGAGGCGAATTTCGTCAATGTCCCGAATGGCATCAATGTAAATCTGTTGCGATATACTTTGTCAGATACGCATATCAGTATCGCCGGACAGGAAAAACTGGTGGACAGCATCGAGTCGGTATCGTTGACCGAAATCGATTTCCGTAAGGTTGATGTCGGTTCTTCGTTCCGCGTCGGTGTTAAACTTTCCGCCGGTCTGATGAATCTGGACTATCTTGAGGATGCTACCGTCAGCTTTGATGATGATCATCTCACCAGCATGACCATCAATATCAGTAATATCCTGATCTCGAATGCATCTTCTTTATATGATGTTGAGCTTGCGACAAACCGTTTGCAGAATGTCAAGATCGTCGGCGAGAAATCCGTATTGGCCAATCTTTCCGCTTCTGACTTTGTCGCAAGTGTAGACCTTGCCAATGCGGCATTGTCTCAGGGCAGCATTCGTGTTAATGTTAATATCCATGCACTGAACCAGAAACAGGCATGGGCGGTCGGCGAGTATGCCGTGACCTTAAATGTAACCGCAAAATCTTAATCAGTTGAATCCGGCAGTTGATTCTCGATTGCCGGATTTTTCGGCTGTAAACCATGGAGGACCCCATGCCAATTATCGTTTCGGGCATCAGCTGCCCATTTACCAGTCCGGAGGAAGCTGCATTTTCCAAAGCAGCAAAGCAGCTTTCCATTCCGAAAAATAAAATCGTAAAACAACATATTTATAAAAAATCCATCGATGCCAGAAAACAGCAGGATATCCGTTTTGTGTATTCGGTTTATTTTGCTTTGGATGACAGCAAACTGGAACAAAAGCTTGCTGAGAAAAACGGTAGTGTGCGCTATCAGCCGGATGCGAAATATCAGATCCCGGTCGGCAGTAAGAAATTAAACGAACCGATCTATATCATCGGCTTCGGTCCGGCGGGAATCTTTGCGGCATACCGTTTGGCACAGTACGGTTACCGTCCGATCGTGTTTGAACGCGGTGCGGATATGGAAACACGCTGCGCGGATGTCGAAGGCTTCTGGAATCATGCCGTGCTCAATCCGGAATGTAACGTGCAGTTTGGTGAAGGCGGTGCAGGTACCTTCTCTGACGGTAAACTGACTACCCGTATCACCGATGAACGCTGCAGCGGCGTGCTCGATTTGTTTGTCAGATTCGGTGCGCCTGCCGAGATCGGATACAGCGCAAAACCGCATATCGGTACCGATGAGCTGCGTCTCGTGATCCAAAATCTTCGCCGCGAGATCATCCGTCTGGGCGGTGAGGTTCATTTTCATCATAAGCTTGAGAAGATCGATGTCAAGGATCATAAACTGTGCGGTATTGAGGTAAACGGAAAATACTATCCGACGCAGAATATGATCCTCGCAATCGGACATAGCGCACGTGATACCTTCCGCATGCTGTATCAAAACGACATCATGATGCAGAATAAACCGTTCTCGGTCGGTGTCCGTATTGAGCATCTGCAGTCCGAGATCAATCGCGGTCTGTACGGCAAATTTGCTGAGGACGAGCGCCTGCCGAAAGGCGAGTATCAGCTTTCGCATCATGTTGGCGGACATTGCGTCTATACCTTCTGCATGTGTCCGGGCGGCTATGTTGTACCATCCGCATCTTCACCGGAAACAGTAGTTACCAACGGTATGAGCCATCACGCGCGTGACGGAATGAATGCCAATGCGGCGATGGTGGTTTCTGTAGATGAAAACGATTACGGCAAAGCACCGCTTGCAGGTGTTGTATACCAGGAAAAACTGGAATCGGCGGCATTTGTTGCCGGCGGCAAGGACTATAAAGCACCTGCGGAACTTGTTGGCAATTTCCTGCAGCAGGGTTTATATACCGATTTCGGTCGTGTCACGCCAACCTATGCGATCGGAGTGAAGGAAACCCGGCTTGCACCGCTGTTTGATCCGGTGATCGGACAGTGTATGCGTGAGGGTCTGCTGAATTTTGACCGTAAGATCAAAGGCTATGCAGCAAAAGATGCTGTCATGACCGGTGTTGAGACCCGTACGTCGTCCCCGGTCAAGATTCTGCGAAATGAAAACTATGAGTCCGTTTCGGTGGCAGGTATGTATCCGTGCGGGGAAGGTGCGGGTTATGCCGGCGGCATTATGAGTGCGGCAGTTGACGGTCTGCGTATTGCAGAGCAGATCATTGCCGAATATGCACCGCTTACGGATCGGATGGAGGATAGATGATGCAGCAAAATGACAGACAGGAAATGGAAGCTTTGGTTGCTGAGCTGAATCAACACAGCTATCAGTATTATGTGCTGGATAACCCTTCCATCACTGACTATGAGTATGATCTGAAACAGAACCGTTTGAAAAAGCTTGAGCAAGAGCATCCGGAGTGGATCTTACCGTATTCTCCGACGCAGCGTGTCGGCGGTATGGCATCCGGTCAGTTTGAAAAGGTAACCCATGCCGTACAGATGGGCAGTCTGCAGGATGTTTTTGATTATGATGAGATCCGCGCATTTGATCAGCGTTGTAAAGCCGAAGTTACGCCAACCTATGTTGTAGAAGCAAAGATCGACGGTCTTTCGGTATCTTTGGAATATGAAAACGGTGTGTTTGTGCGTGGTTCGACCCGTGGCGACGGTTTTGTCGGTGAAGATGTTACCGCAAATCTGCGTACCATTTCTTCGATTCCGTTAAAGCTCAATCAAGAGATCGAGTATCTTGAGGTGCGTGGTGAGGTTTATATGCCGAAAACCAGTTTTGAACAGCTGGTTTCTGCGCAGGAATTGCGTGGTGAGGAGCCGGCAAAGAATCCGCGTAATGCGGCTGCGGGTGCGCTTCGTCAGAAGGATGCAAAGGTTACGGCTTCCAGAAAGCTGGATATCTTTGTGTTCAATGTGCAGCAATGCCGCGGAAAAGAACTTGTTTCCCATGCAGCGTCTTTGGATTGGCTGAAAGAACTTGGATTTAAGGTTTCACCGCGTTATCGCTGTTATACGGATATCGAGGCGGTGATCGATGATATCCGACAGATTGGCGAGGATCGTGAGGGATTCTCTTTCGATATTGACGGTGCTGTTGTAAAAGTGGATGATCTGATGCAGCGTGATCTGCTCGGCGCCACTGCGAAGTATCCGAAATGGGCAGTAGCCTTCAAATATCCGCCGGAAGAAAAAGAAACCGTTCTGCGTGAGATCGAGATCAGCGTTGGCCGCACCGGCAAAATCGTGCCGACGGCTTGCTTTGATACCATTCGTCTTGCCGGCACTTCGGTCAGCCGTGCGGTTCTTCACAATCAGGATTTCATTCGTGAAAAAGACATTCGCATCGGTGATACCATTCTTGTTCGAAAAGCAGGCGAGATCATTCCGGAGGTCATTCGCTCCGTTTCCCATCAAGAGGGAAGTGTTCCGTATCTTCTGCCGGAATATTGTCCGTCCTGCGGAGAAAAAGCGGTTTGGGATGAAGAAGGTGCAACGCTGCGTTGTATCAATCCATCTTGCCCGGCAACCTTACTGCGTAATATCATTCATTTTGCATCACGCGAAGCAATGAACATTGACGGTCTCGGCCCGGCAAATATCGAAGCAATGATGCAGGCGGGCTTGATCACGTGTTCGGCAGATCTTTACAGCTTGACCAAAGAGCAGATTTTATCGTTGGAACGCTATGCGGATAAGTCTGCAGAGAATTTGCTGCAGTCGATTGCTTTGTCAAAAAATAATCAATTGTCGCAATTGGTCTATGGACTGGGCATTCGGAATATTGGACTGAAAAACGCTAAAGTTTTATGTACTAAATTTTCCGATGCAGATCAGCTGTTTGATATCCGGGTCGAAGATTTGATTTCTATCGACGGATTTGGCGATGTATTGGCACAGTCTGTGGTGGATTATTTTGCAATGCCGGAAACCAAGGAGCTGTTTGATAAGTT
>JBGUUN010000253.1:0-2396 GCA_045133555.1 Oscillospiraceae bacterium | reverse complement strand
CCTGCGGCGGGCGAACACAGTTCGCCCCTACTACACTTTATACTTTACACTTTATACTTTATAAAACGCGAAGCGTTTTTACCTTCTTTTAACTTTTCACTTTTAACTTTTCACTTTTACCAAGCGGCACTCCGGTCAGACTTCCATTTTCTGCTCGGCTTCCAGACGTAAGCCCGTTTTGTACAGTTTGGCATATCTGCCGTCAAGCTTCATCAGCTCGGCATGGCTGCCGCGCTCTACGATACGACCGTCCTCAACCACCAAGATGATGTCCGCCTGACGGATGGTGGAGAGTCGGTGCGCGATGACAAAGCTGGTGCGTCCGGTCAGTAAGGTCTGGATCGCACGCTGGATCGCAGCCTCGGTCTGGGTATCGATCGAAGAAGTTGCTTCGTCCAGTACAAAGATGCGCGGATCTGCAATGATCGCACGGGCAAAGGATACCAGCTGCTTCTCACCGGTGGATAAACGGTCGCCCGATTCGCCGACCTGTGCATCCAGTCCGCCCTCGAGTTTCTCGACGACCTTGTCCGCCGATACCATGCGCAGCGCCTCCCAGATCTCCTCGTCGGTCGCATCCAACTTGCCGTACTGCATGTTCTCGCGGATGGTGCCCGAGAATAAGTGCGGCGACTGTAATACATAGCCGATCGCGGAGTGTAACCATAACTGGCTTCTTTGACGGTAATCCACACCGTCGATCAAAACCTCACCCTGCTGCGGCTCGAAGAAACGGCAGGCAATGTTGACTAAGGTCGATTTGCCCGCACCCGTCTCGCCGACGATCGCAACGGTGGTGCCCGCCGGAATGTCTAAGGTGAAATCCTCGTAGATGTTCTCGTCACCGTCCGGATAGTGGAACCAGATGTTCTTGAAGGTGATATGACCCTTGATCTCCTCCCAGTTTTCCTTCTTCGGCTCGAAACTGTCACCGTATTTCTCTAAAACTTCCGGGGTATCGTTGATGACAGACTCTTTCTCAAGCAATGCGGTAACACGCTCGATGTTCGCCTGGGTCGCAGCGACCTCCGCATAGTTTGCAGCCAAGTTCTGCAGCGGATCGAAGATGGTGGTCGCATAGGATGCAAGTGCGGTCAGCGTACCGATGAGTAAACCGCCGGTCAATACCTCGTTGCCGCCGATGGCGATGACCAGCGCACTTGCGACTGCCGATACCACCGAGATCATCGGGATAAAGATCGCACGGGTACGGATATAACCCATGGTTTTCTTATAAAGCTCGTCGGTGACATCCGCAAATTCGCCCGAGTTCTTGTTCTCGATCACCAAGGTCTTGGAGGTCTTAGCACCGGTGATGCCCTCGTTGAACGCACCGGTCATACGGGAGTTGGATTTTCGGATCTGACGGTTTGCACCGATCAAACGAGTCTGGAATAAATATGCGGTGATAACGACCAGCGGTACCGCAACGGTCGCAACCAGAGCGATCTTCCAGTTTAAGCGGTACATCATGATCATAACGCCGATGACATACGCTACCTGCCATACAACGTCGGATAAGCACCATGCAATGATACCGCTGATTCGACCGGTATCCGACATGACACGCGCCATCATAAAGCCGACCGGAGTCTGGTTGTAGTACGAGAAGTCAAGCTCCTGTAAGCGCTTGAATGCCGCACGCTTGATGTCACGTCCGACCGTCATCTCGATGACCATCGCATGACGGCAGAATAAAATGACCGCAAGGGTCTGGATGGCAATGGTCAGCATCATCAGCGCACCGAATCCGATCAGACCGCGGTACTCACCGTTTGCAATGTAATGGTTGATGGCGTGCTGCTGGAACATCGGATAGCAGATGTCGATCAGCGCACACATTAAGTTGAGCAGAACCAGAATGAGCAGATTCTTTCTGACCGGCTTGATGAACGGGATGACCTTTTTCCAGATCTTGATCGAAAGAGGGCTTTTATATTCTTCTTCCTGTTTATATGCCATTCTTATTCACCCTCCTTTTCTTCGGTCAGGGCTTTTACCTCGACCTGCAGGCTGTTTTGCATATCGAAAATGGTCTTATAGATACCGTCCACCTTCGCAAGCTCGGACGGAGTGCCCTGCTGCATGATGGAACCGTCTTTTAAGACGATGACATAATCGGCATCCATGATGGTGGTGATACGGTGGGAAATGAGGAATACGGTCGCATCCTTGGTGTCGGTTTTGAGTGCCGCACGGATCGCCATATCGGTCTCGGTATCCACCGCGGACAGCGAGTCGTCAAAGATCATGATAGAAGCCTGCTGCATCAGCATACGTGCGATCGCAACACGCTGTTTCTGACCGCCCGACAGAGTAACGCCGCGCTCACCGACCATGGTGTCATAGCCTTCCTTGAAGCCCTCGATGGAATGATCCACCGATGCGGTCTTGGT
>JBGUUN010000252.1:0-10341 GCA_045133555.1 Oscillospiraceae bacterium | reverse complement strand
TGGCGGGGATATACCCATTGGAGCATGCTGCTTACGGGTGGAGTATGCCTTACCGCCATCTACAGATTTTATCAAAAGTATAAAGATCTGCCGATCGGGATATTCTGCCTGCTTTGCGGAATCATCATCACGCTGTTCGAACTGCTCGCGGGAATCCTTGTAAATGTGATCGGTCGGATGGATGTCTGGGATTATTCAAAGTATCGGTTTCACCTGTTGGGACAGATATGTTTGCCGTACAGCATCCTTTGGTGTCTGCTCGGTATTCCTATTAAGGTGATATGCACAAAGCTGGATGAGATTTTTTGTGCATGATTTTTGGTTGGATACACTTGCATTGCCCTTTCTTTGATGCTACAATGGAAGCATAGAGTACGGCTTTTTGAGGCCGAAAGGGGAATTGATATGAAAGAATTGAATGTATACGATTTCGGCGCGATCGGCGACGGTATTGCTGACGATACCGCTGCAATCCAGGCTGCAATCGATGAAGGTGCTAAGACAGGTCTTCCAGTACGTTTTTTGCCGGGTACCTATTCGGTAGGTGAGCTGTTTGTCCATATGAACAGCGTGCTTTTGGCTGACCCGACCTGGGGTTACCGTGAAAACGGACGCACAAAGTTGGTACAGCGTTTTGAAAATCAGCAGTGTGTATTGAATATCACCAAGGCATTTTGCTGTACCATCAACGGTCTTGCTTTATTGGGTGAGAAAAAGCCGGGTGGATGCTGCGGTATCCTTGCAAGAAAGACCGAGCAGGCACATATGGAGGACTCTTATCGTTTGGAACGTATTCAGTCCACCGGATTCAGCGGCGATGCTTGCCGTCTGGAACATTCCTGGGCATTCACCGTGCGCCATTGTATGTTCTCCGGCTGTGAAAAAGACGGTCTGCACCTGCAGGACAGCTTCGACGGATTTATCTTGGATACCTGGTTCACCGGAAACCGCGGATGCGGCTACGGCACATCCGGCGAGAATAATGCGATCACCATGTCCGGCTGCCGTGTAGAGTGGAACTCCGGAGGCGGTATCGTGGTACGCGGCGGCAGCCATTATCAGATCACCGGTAACTATATCGACCGTTCCGGTAAGCAGGGTATTTGTATCACCACAGGATTCGAAAAAGGTGGTGTGATGTATTCCAACACCATTTCCTGTACCGGTAATATCATTTATCGTTCCGGTAAATGCCCGGAGGGCTTTAAAGATTACGGTGTGAACGATAACCGTGCACACGATGCAGACCGTACCGAGGAATGTTATTTAGATAGCTGTCATATCACCGTAGAAAAAGCGGCGGGCGTTACCATCATGGGTAATACGATGTGTCTCGGCCGCGATGATAAGGGTGTCGGCAGGATATCTCCGTTGTACGGTATTCAGGTAAAGGGCTGCAAATATGCGGTCGTTACCGGTAATACCCTGTTCTCCGGTGCACTCAAAGAGTTGATCACAGCGGAGGATAATGAAGATACCGTGATCGAAAATAATCCGGGTTCGCTGTTTGACAAACGTCTGCAGGCGATTACCACGACATTGCCTTCGAGCGCTGCGGTAATAGATCTGTTTGAAGGAGGCAATTAAGGGTGACAAAAATCTATAATGTATATGATTTCGGTGCAGTCGGCGACGGTATTGCCGACGATACCGCTGCAGTACAGGCTGCGATCGACGCAGCTGCCGCAGAGGGCGCCGAAGTACATTTCCTGCCGGGTGTTTACTCGGTCGGTGAATTATTTTTACATAAGGCAAGCGTACTGACCGCTAATCCAAACTGGGGCTATGCACCGAATGCGGTGGGTACTACTGTATTAAAACAGCGCTTTGACGATCAGCGCAGCTTATTAAATGTCAGCAATGCACTCTATCTTACCATCAACGGCTTGGCTTTGCTCGGTAAACCGGATGTCGGTTCCTGCTGCGGTATCTACGGTAAGAAAGTAAGACCGGGCAGCACAGGCGATCTGTGCATTGAGCGTACCAAGGTTTCCAGCTTTTCGCAGGACGCACTCTTTTTGGATAATGTCGGCTGTATATCGATCCGCGGCTGTCAGTTCGGTTTCTCCGGCAGAGACGGTATCCACGCTTTTAACAGTCCGGATTATTATCTCATCGACACCTGGATGTCCGGTAACCGTGGCTGCGGCTTTGCGGGCTATGACGAAAACTGTTCGGTCACCATGACCGGATGCCGCATAGAATGGAACGGTATCGGTGTCGCGATCTACGGCGGCAGTCATTATCAGCTGACCGGCAACTATATCGATCGCTCGTATCGCGAGGGTATTTTGCTGACAAGCGGTTTCTGCAAAGGTTATGAGACTTATTGTAATACCATTACCATGACCGGTAATATCATCTACCGTTCCGGCAAAGAGGACCCGAATTGTGCACATCTGAAGATGGATCACTGCATCGGCGTAACGGCAGCCAACAATACATTCTGCATCGGTCGTGATGACCACGGCAATGGTTATAATTCACCGAACATCGGTGTGCAGATCACCGACTGTAAACAGTGTGTGGTTTCGCAGAATACATTGTTTATGGGCGCTATGCAAACGCTTGTCAAGCAGGAAAATAACGAAGACTGCTATATTGAAAATAACCCGGGCTCGTTGTTTGACGATAAGTTAAGCAATAACCGTGTTCTGCTTCCGTCCACCGCATTTGCGATCGCAATGCTCAATCCGGATGCGCAAATCGACTGTGATGCGGATTCGCAGATGGATCATGCACAGGTACAGAAATGGTAAACAGAATGGTATACCCGGTATGATGTTTTGGCGAGAATCGGGGAAAGTGCAATTTGTTTTAGGAGGAAATGAGGATGAAAAAGATTTATAATGTATATGATTTCGGTGCAGTCGGCGACGGTATTGCCGATGATACCGCTGCGGTACAGGCTGCCATTGATGAAGCTGCCAAAGAAGGTGCGGAAGTACATTTCCTTCCGGGTTTTTACTCGGTCGGTGAGTTATTCTTACATCCGGAAAGCGTATTGACCGCTAACCCGAACTGGGGCTACGGTCCGAATGATGTCGGCAGTACGGTATTAAGACAACGCTATGACGAGCAGCGCTGCGTATTGAATTTTAACCATGCAAGCCGTGTTACCGTCAACGGTCTGACCTTGCAGGGTAAATCCTATGAGGGTGAGTGCTGCGGTATTTACGGTGAGCAGGAAAAACTCGGTATTACCGGTGCATTCCGTATCGAACGCACCAAGGTATCCGGATTTGCACTGGACGGCATTCATCTGAGAAATATCGGCTGTATGTCGATCCGCGGCTGTCAGTTCGGATTCTCCGGCAGAGATGGTATGCACTTCTATAACAGCCCGGATATCTTTATCTTAGATTCCTGGATGTCGGGAAACCGCGGCTGCGGTTATGCGGGTCACGATGAAAACTGCTCGGTCACCATGACCGGATGCCGCTTGGAATGGAACGGCATCGGTGTTGCGATCTACGGCGGCAGCCATTATCAGCTGACCGGCAACTATATCGACCGTTCGTATCATGAAGGTGTCCTGATGACCGCAGGCTATTGCAAGGGCTATGAGGTCTACTGCAATACCATTACCATGACCGGCAATATCATCTATCGTTCCGGTAAAGAAGACCCGACCTGCGCACAGCTTAAGATGGACCGTTGTGTCGGTGTTACCGTTATGGGCAATAACTTCTGTGTCGGCCGCGATGACCTGGGTGCAGGTGTCAACTCTCCGGAAATCGGTATGCAGATCAAGGATTGCCACCAGACGGTTGTTGTCAATAATACCTTATTTATGGGCGCAACCAAAACATTGATCGAGCAGAGCGGAAATGTAGATAGCTATATCGAGCAGAATCCGGGCTCTCTGTATGATCAGCGAATGAGCGAAGTACGTACTTTACTGCCGTCTGCGGCGGCTGCGATCTCCTTTATCGATCCGTCGGTCGAACTGGTTTCCGCACCGAATCCGGATGCTCCGGAAGGAAGGGTACAGCAATGGTAAAGAAAACGACCTGGAACGGATTTGTACGTTTGGATTTCATGTTTGAGGACAGAGAAGCCATTGTGGTCCTGCCGGAAAAGCCAAACGGAAACTGGATGCTTAAGACCGAGTATTTCGATGCATTTCCTGCATTTGAGATCGAAATGGTAAAGCGTGGCTGGCATCTGGCATATCTGCAGAATAAAACCCGTTGGGTACATCCCGATGATGTGGATGCAAAAGCAAGATTTGCGGATCATTTAAAAAACGAATTCGGACTCACCAAACGCTGTCTGCCGGTTGGCATGAGCTGCGGTGGTATGCATGCGGTATACTTTGCAGCTAAATATCCGCAGTATATTGCAGCACTTTATCTGGATGCGCCGGTCATGAATTTGCTCAGTTGTCCGGGCGATATCGGCATCGCAAAAAGCGGTATGCTGGAGGAATTTATGCAGCACACCGGGATGACGCTTTCGCAGCTCATCTGCTACCGTAACCATCCGATCGATGTTGCTGACCGTTTGATCGATGCAAAAATTCCGGTATTTTTGGTTTGCGGTGACAGTGATACCGCGGTGCCGTACTGTGAAAACGGTGAATTGCTGTATGAAAAGTATAAAGCTGCCGGCGGTGAGCTTACATTGGTCTTAAAACCGGGCTGCGATCATCATCCGCACGGTCTGGAGGATTTGACGCCGCTGATCGAATTCGCACAAAAACATGCATGACTTATAAAAGAAGGAGGATCGATTCCTCCTTCTTTTTGTTTACAATGATTTTACAGATATTTACGCAAGCTTTACCAAAGCATGATAACAGCCATGATGTTTTTACTGTAATATATAAGCGTACCGAGTAGATAGAATAACAAGGTACAGAGAAAATAATAAGGAGCGTATAATGATGAAAAAAGTGAAATGGATCGCAGCAGCTATGGCAGCTATGATGACGATTGGAAGCTTGACCGGCTGTGCAGGCAAAGAATTTGATGAGAGAGAAGAAATCGGTGTGATTTCCCGTGAAGACGGTTCCGGCACCAGAGGCGCTTTTGTGGAACTTTTCGGTGTAGAAAAGAAGAACGAAGCAGGTGAAAAGGTGGATTATACTACGGAAGCGGCAGTGATTACCAACTCCACCTCTGTTATGATGACCACTGTGGCAGGTGATGTACATACCATTGGATATATCTCGCTTGGTTCTCTCAATGATACCGTAAAATCGGTTAAAATCGATGGTGCTGCGGCAACCGTTGACAATATCAAAGATGGCAGCTATAAGATTTCCCGTCCGTTTAACATCGTTACCGGAGCAAATGTGAGCGATGCGGCACAGGATTTTATCGACTTTATCATGAGCAGTGTAGGCCAGAAGGTTGTTGAGGACAGCGGCTATATTGCGGTAGACGGAGCAAAACCGTACACCGGCGCGGCAGGCGAAGGTAAGATCGTTGTTTCCGGATCTTCTTCCGTATATCCGGTCATGGAGAAACTCAAAGAGGCATATCTGGCGATCCATCCGCAGGCGGATATTGAGGTGCAGCAGAGCGATTCTTCTACCGGTGTTTCCGACACCATTGACGGCAGTTGTGACATCGGTATGGCATCCCGCGCACTCAAAGATTCCGAGATCGAGCAGGGCGTTGTATCTACCGTTATTGCAATGGACGGTATTGCAGTCATTGTGAATAATGAATCTCCGGTGAATGAGCTGACATCCGAACAGGTCATGCAGATCTATACCGGTGAGGTAACCTTCTGGGATCAGATCGTATCGGAATAATACAGTTTTAGTGGAGGCACGACCATTGTGCCTCCATATTTGAGGTGTTTATGAAAAAAGCGAAAGAATGGATCATGCAGATCGTCTTTACTGCTGCCGCATGTGTTTCAATTTCTGCGGTAGTGCTGATCTGTATATTCTTATTTGCAAACGGCGTGCCGGCAATTACAAAAATAGGCGTATTTTCTTTTCTGTTCGGAAAGAATTGGCAGCCTGCAAACAATCAATTCGGGATCTGGCCGATGATCATAGGCAGTATTTACGTCACTGCAGGTGCACTTTTGATCGGTGTCCCGATCGGTATTTTGACAGCGGTGTTTCTGGCGCATTTTTGCCCGAAAAAATGGTATCGTCTTGTCAAAACGGCCATTAGTCTGATGGCAGGAATCCCATCGGTCGTTTACGGATTTTTCGGTTTGGTTATTTTGGTACCGATGATACGGAACATTTTCGGAGGCCGCGGTATGAGTATATTGACAGCTTCGCTTTTATTGGGACTGATGATATTGCCGACGGTTATAAGCGTTTCCGAAACTGCGCTGCGAGCGGTTTCCAACAGCTATTATGAGGGAGCGCTTGCTCTTGGGGAAACACATGAAGGCAGTGTGTTCCGTGCTGTGTTTCCGGCAGCCAAAAGCGGTATTTTTGCCGGTGTCGTACTGGGCATTGGACGAGCAGTCGGTGAAACGATGGCGGTTATGATGGTGGCCGGAAATCAGCCGATCATTCCTGATGAGCTGACAGACGGTATCCGCACATTAACAGCAAATATTGTTATGGAAATGGGGTATGCGGCAGACTTGCACCGCGAAGCTTTGATTGCTACTGCGGTAGTGTTGTTTGTGTTTATCTTGGTGATCAACCTTTCTTTTGCATTATTGAAAAGGAGGGGAAAAGCATGAGCAGACAAAAGCAAAAAGCATTGGTTATGCGGATCGCCGTTTGGTTTAGTACTGCGATTGCGGTGTTGTCGCTGCTTTTTTTGGTTGGATATATTTTGATCAAAGGCATTCCGCATTTAAGCGCAGAGCTTTTTGCATGGGAATATAACTCTCAAAACGTATCGTTAATGCCTGCTTTGGTCAATACCGTTTTGATGACGGTTCTGACCTTATTGTTTGCTGTTCCGGTTGGTATCGGTGCGGCAATCTGGTTGACGGAATATGCCAAACGCGGTAATAAGTTTGTTGGAGTGGTACGTATCACGGCCGAGACCCTGACCGGTATTCCATCTATCGTATACGGTTTGTTCGGTGCATTGTTCTTTGTTAAAACGCTTGGATTCGGCAAATCACTTCTCTCCGGCGCACTGACACTTTCGCTTATGATCCTTCCGGTCATTATGAGAACTACGGAAGAAGCATTACTTGCTGTTCCGGACAGTTACCGTGAAGGCAGCTTCGGTCTCGGTGCAGGTAAACTGCGTACCGTGTTTCAGATTGTATTGCCTTCTGCGATCCCCGGAATCCTATCCGGAATTATTCTCGGTATTGGCAGAATCGTCGGAGAATCTGCCGCATTGATATTCACCGCAGGTACGGAAGCGCAGGCTGCGGGCAGCATTTTTGATTCCGCAAGAACATTGTCGGTTCATATGTATGCCATTTCAGGAGAAGGACTTTATATCGATCAAACTTATGCAACAGCGGTAATTTTACTGTTGTTGGTGATTGTGATCAATCTGGTATCGGAAGCTGCGGCAAAACATTTGGGAGGGAAGAAGAAAGATGAGTAAAATAGAAATATCGGATCTTGATCTGCATTACGGTAATTTTCACGCATTGAAAAAAATCAATATGCAGATCCCGGAAAAGCAGATCACCGCATTTATCGGACCGTCAGGATGCGGTAAATCCACCCTGTTAAAAACACTCAATCGTATGAACGATCTGGTGCAGGATTGTAGAATAAACGGTTCTGTCCGCTTGGATGGAGTGGATATTTATGATGGAATGGATGTGAATCTGCTACGTAAACGTGTTGGTATGGTGTTTCAGAAACCGAATCCGTTTCCAATGAGCATCTATGATAATATCGCATTCGGTCCGAGAACCCATGGCATTCATAACAAAGCCATGTTGGATGAGATCGTGGAGAAATCTCTGCGCAATGCGGCAATTTGGGATGAAGTAAAAGACAGATTAAAGAAAAGTGCATTGGGGATGTCCGGTGGACAGCAGCAGCGTCTTTGTATTGCAAGAGCACTGGCGGTGGAGCCGGAGGTGCTTTTGATGGACGAACCTACCAGTGCATTGGACCCAATTTCAACAGCAAAGATAGAAGAGCTTGCATCTGAGCTCAAAAAGAGTTATACTATTATTATAGTGACCCATAATATGCAGCAGGCAGTGCGCATTTCGGATAAAACAGCCTTCTTTCTTTTAGGTGAGATGATCGAGTATCGGGATACCGAGCAATTGTTCTCGTTCCCGCAGGATCACCGCACGGAAAATTACATTACAGGGAGGTTTGGATAATGCGCAGAGCTTTTGATGAGCAGCTTGAACTACTGCATTCGGAATTGATGATCATGGGAGCATATTGTGAGAATGCCATTGCTTCTTCCGCAAAATCGTTGCTTGACAACAACAGTGAACTGGCATCGGCGGTCATATCGCTTTCGGAACAGATCGATGAAAAGGAACGTCAGATCGAACAGTTGTGTCTGAAAATGCTGCTTCAGCAGCAACCGGTTGCCAAGGATCTCAGGATGGTGTCGTCGGCTTTGAAAATGATCACGGATATGGAGCGTATCGGGGATCAGTCTGCTGACATCGCAGAGATCGTACAAACCGCAAGACCGCAGTTGGATGATAAGCTTCCTGAAATCCACGACATGGCGGTAGCGGTCATTCGCATGGTTAATGACAGCATCGATGCGTTTGTGAAAGGCGATATAGGTATTGCACAGTCTGTGATCGATTATGATGATGTAGTGGATGCATCTTTTGTCTTGTTGAAAGAGCGTCTGATCACTTCACTGGCGGTAGAAAAATCCAATGCGGGGTATTTCTTAGATTGCCTGATGATCGGTAAATATCTTGAGCGTATCGGTGATCATGCGGTCAACATTGCCAAATGGGTCAAATTTTCTATGATAGGAAAAAGAGAGGAATAATCAATGATCTATTGTGTAGAGGACGACAGCAGTATTCGTGACCTGATGATATATACCTTAAATGTTTCCGGATTCGAAGCGGTCGGCTTCCCGGACGGTAAGGAGTTTTTAGAGGCTGTTGCAGCGAAAAAACCGGAGCTTGTGATTTTGGATATCATGCTGCCGGGACTGGACGGTATCTCTATCTTAAAGATTCTGCGTGATAAAAAAGACACTGCCGATATCCCGATCATTATGGCAAGTGCAAAAGGAACCGAGTATGATAAGGTCATGGGCTTAGATCTCGGTGCGGATGATTATCTTTGCAAACCGTTTGGTATGATGGAAATGATCTCCCGCATTAAAGCGGTACTTCGCCGTACCGCGCCGAAAGAAACTTCCAAATTGCTGAAGGTAGGTGATCTGGAGCTGAATTTGAGCGAGCATACCGCTAAATCCTGCGGAGAACGCCTGCAGCTTACCTTAAAGGAGTATGACCTGCTGCAGCTGTTTATGCAGAATCCCAGACAGGTGTTCAGCCGCGATCAGCTTCTTTCTCAGATCTGGGGCTCTGATTATGTGGGTGAGACTCGTACGGTCGATGTACATATCGGTACGCTTCGTACTAAGCTTGGAACCTGTGGTGACTATATCCAGACGGTGCGCGGCGTTGGCTACCGTATGGAGGAAAAGGTATGACAAAACGAATTTTCCGCGCCATTTGCTTGGTGGCGGTAACCGCTTTTCTGGCTGCAATATTGGTCACGGTGACTGTACTTTACCATAATTTTTCATCCAATCAGAAAAGTCAGATGAAAAACCAGCTTCAGCTTGCGGCACAGGGCGTCAATCTGCAGGGAAAAGATTATTTTGACGGTCTTGCATTTGACCATTGCCGTATCACCTGGATCGATGCAGGCGGAAAGGTTTTGTATGACAGCCTGACAGATCCGACCGGAATGAGCAATCATTTGGAACGTGAGGAAGTAAATGAAGCACTGAATCTTGGTTACGGTGAAAGTATCCGTTATTCGGATACCCTCTTAAACCGCTCTTTTTATACTGCGACCCGATTGGATGACGGAACGGTTTTACGTATTTCGGTATCGCAGGACAGAATCTTGGTTTTGATCTGGGAAATGCTGCGCCCAACCGTACTGATTTTGTTTGTCGCAGCACTTTTGTCTTTTGTTTTGGCATCCCGCCTTGCCAAACGAATCGTGGAGCCGTTGAATGCTTTGAATCTCGATGAGCCGCTTTCCAATATGGAATATGATGAGATCACCCCACTGCTCGGAAGGATCGATTCGCAGCAGAAGAAGCTGCGCTCACAGGCGGATGAGCTGGAAAAACGGCAGCAGGAATTCCATGTTATTACTAAGAATCTGAGTGAGGGATTGATCCTGCTTAACGATAAAGGTGTGATTTTAAGCATCAATCCGGCCGCTCAGAAATGGGTTGCAAACGATACTGACTGCGT
>JBGUUN010000251.1:0-3312 GCA_045133555.1 Oscillospiraceae bacterium | reverse complement strand
CCGCGGACAGTTTGACAATCTGATCATGATCGGCGAATATGTCGTTCTGATGATTGACAAGTCGCTCTATGACGAGACGGTCGGAACAGGCGCGTTCTGCAAGCTGTCCGATATCCTCGGTGCCGTTCCCGAAAACGCCTATGATGAGTGCGGGATTCTGCTTGCAGACCTGCCCATCTGCGTGGAAAACGGCTTCCGCCAGCTGCCCGATGATACGGTGCTCTGCTGCCGCGGTAAGAGTTATGTTAATAACTTCAACAAGAACGTGCAGGATGAAGAACGGTATGAAGCGCAGGTACAGCTGTTCCGTCAGATTGTGACGTATGAGAGAACCGGCGAATAAAGCAAACCAAAAGAAAACAGGTACGACGAAAAACGTACCTGTTTTTTGTATTTAACTGTGTTCTGCCACGTAAATGGATACGCGGCTCTGGATGACCTTGACGGTTTCCTCAAGCGATTTTGCACCTGCAAAGTAGGCGGAGGCGTCTTCGCGGATCATGTCAAGGAGCGTTTCGTCATTCTGTGCAACAAGAACATTACCTTCAAAAATCGCCATCAGTGCATCACGATCTTCGGGTTCCATGTGACCGGGAACACCAACACCACCCATCATTTCAATCTGTTCATCCATCCATGAAAGGTCGATTTCTTCATCTTCATCATAATGTGTGCCGCTCCATCCGTTTTCCTCAAAGATGTAGTAAGAGCGTTCCTCCTTTGCAAAGGTACGTTCCAGCGCACCACGTGCGGAGGAGAAACCATTGTGACTGTAAAAAAGATCGTTTTCAACATCGCCGAATGTGCGTTTTATGAACTGCCATGCACCGTCAGCAACGACAGAAGCGTTTGTGATGCCGAACATCGTTTCCGGCTGCATTGCAGTACCAGAGTTCACGGAGTCATCAAATGTCGGATAGCCGATCAGCGTCATGTCCTCACCGCCGAAGACGTAATACTTCTTCTGCAGATAATCGCTGACATCGGAGAAATGACGCATCTCCATCAGCATCAGTTTATCATTACGGAATAAATCGGTCTCCGATTCGATCTCTGCGGCATTGAGCACAGGGGCTTCCAGACAGAACTGCAAAAGTGATGCAAACCGTCCGTCGTTAAGAGAACAGGTTCCCGCTGTTTCATCGATAAAGGCAGACAGCGAATAGGGCAGGATCATATTCAAAACCTGCATTGGTATAGATTCGCCATTCTCCGGATCGTTGTTGAAGTATGCTGAGAACAGGTATTGATCGTCATTAAGTGTCTTACAAAAAGCCATCAGGTCATCAATTGACCATGAGGTTTTACCGCCTACCAGGGAGGATTTAACAGCATAGGTTGACAGACGGAAATTTTGAACGAGCAGCGGCAGTGTACCGTCAGCTTCTTCCATCGGGGTAAGTACGCAAGGGACAAAGGCAGATCGGTTCATGCTTTCACCCTCTGCATCCATAAAGGAGTACATATCGCGGAACAGACCTTGTCGGACAAGGTCGTCGGCGTTGAGATTATAGCTGTCGGCAAGGATGATGTCCGGAATATCCCCGGCGATAATCTCCTGAGAGAGGACATCCATCGGTGTTGTATCAGCGGTGTAGTAGCCGGAATAATCGTTCAGTACCACTCGATATTGATCAGAATCACGGTTGAACGCAACAGCATACCGCTGCATCATGTTATTGCCGTTTTCTGCGTATGCAACCTCAATCAAATACTTCGGTGTGACATCCTCGGGAGCGACGGGCGACATGACAGCAAGCTGAGGTGTGCCGGAAACGGGATCATCGGTTAAGAATACTGCTCGGTGATCGGAGAGTACCTTCATGCGGTAGGAGATCTCGCTTTCGATTAGATCAGAGTTGACCCAGTTGCAGAGCAGGGTTGATTCCGTATCGGTAAAGTTCAGCGCATACAGCCCCGTCGTGTTCGTATAGTACATGTCATAGCCGTCTGCCATGTGGATTTCCGCATTGTCAAGGTTGATGGAATCGGGGATTGCCAGCGCGTCTCCGAGCCCTTTCTTTTCAGTATCGAGTGCACGGTATTCATAACCGCCATCTCCCGTCATCTCATCCCAGCTGTAATAGGAAAGATAGATGGTACCGTCTGCCGTGGTGAAGATATCATCGATGTAATTGTCGACCTTGATTTCAAACAGACGCTTACCGTCAGGGGACAGCGCAACGATATTGCGATCGGCGAAGGCGAAGATTGTGCCATCCGCATCGATGACGCAGTCATTGATATACATCCACTGTGGGTCGTCAAGCTGCTGAAACTGTGCGCTGAGGTCAATTGACCACAGTTCTGCAGTCTCCGCATCAAATGCAGTCATGTTCCAAAGGGTTGAACCGGTGATTTCATCATAATTTTGAAATATAGCGATGGTAGTATTTTCAGGTGTGGTTAAGACATACTGTGCATATCCATAAGTTTCCTCGTCAAAAGAAGGTACGGCTGTGTAACTGATCTCACCTGTAGAAAAATCGTAAGTAACCTGAACACGTTCCGTCTCGTATGTTTCTTTGTCGAGGATACGTTCTGCAGCGAATGACAGCAGATTGCCGTCATATTGCGGATTTTCAAATTGCCACACATTGATATCTTCGGGCAGACTGATATAATCGGTGCTCCATACGTGATCGACAGCGACCGGTTCTGCAACCTTCTGCTGATCTTGAGGATGATTTGTATTCCCGTTGCAAGCGGATAATGCGGCGGCGGGAAGGCAGAGCAAAGCCGTTAAAAGAAGTGCTGTGATACGTGTGTGATTCATATAAATACGTCCTTTCATTAACTTTTACAAACATATCATATCGCATAAATATGAACTCTGTATTCTAACATTGTAAACAATAAATGAACAGAAATCGCGATTTGCGCAAGAAATTGGTTAAGATTCGGAATGCACCCCGAAAAATCCCGCAAGCACCCCTCGCTGATCGCGGTCAAAACGGACATAATGCGCACCGTCATGTACGGCTGCTGCAAAATTGGCGTCGGTCATAGGGTCGTAAGTTTCGGGATCTTCGTCTTTCGGATAGGTAAAGGTAAACCGATGGTCGCGATGTGCCGCATACGCGCCGTAATACGCATCGAGCTGTTCGCCAAACAGGTTCCGCCAAACGGAGAAACCCTCGTCAGCGCCGGAACGGAGGGTATCAAGCGTCTCGGAGCGCAGAAAATAACTGATGAATTTCCATGCGGCATTCGGATCAGCGGCGGTTGACGGAATCGCAAGACCGATGATCGGCTCAATGATCGGAGGTGCGGCATCGATTTCACCGGCGTCGTGCGTGAGAACCGCACACA
>JBGUUN010000250.1:0-9193 GCA_045133555.1 Oscillospiraceae bacterium | reverse complement strand
ACTGCGCAAAGCAAAGAACATGACACAGGACGAAGCTGCGGAACGGCTGAATGTTTCTCCGCAGGCGGTTTCCAAATGGGAGAATGAAGTTTCCCCTAGTTAAGGATACGACCACAAACTTCCACGCTTACAATATTCTCCATGAAAATAATATGATATCATAAAATCATACAGAATGAACTGCTGCATATACCGCACAGAAAGGTAGTGCAGCAATTCTTTTTTATACAGATATAATCTGTCCCATACGATTTTTCTCATTTTACACCGATTTTACACGAATACGATGACAGATTTTACAGCCTTAGGGTAAAATATCAGTATAATGCAAGGAAAATGCATTCAATCAAAATCACAAATACCACGAGGTTATGTAAATGGATATTTTCAACGTACTTACGCTGATCGGCGGATTGTGTCTGTTCCTGTTCGGTATGAATCTGATGGGCGATGCCCTGGAAAGAAGTGCGGGCAGCAAGCTGGAGATCATGATCGGCAGACTGACCAGCGGCAAGCTCGCAGGTCTGCTCACAGGTCTTGGTGTCACAGCCGTCATTCAGAGCTCCTCCGCGACGACCGTTATGGTTGTCGGCTTTGTCAACTCCAAGCTGATGACACTCAAGCAGGCGATCCATGTCATCATGGGAGCCAACGTCGGTACCACGGTAACCGCTTGGATTCTCAGTCTCAGCGGCATTTCCGGCAGCAATCTGTTCTTGAAGCTGTTAAAGCCTTCGTCCTTCACTCCCATTCTTGCGCTGATCGGTATCATTCTTGTCATGTTTACCAAAAGCAATAAGAAAAAGGATATCGGTGTCGTTCTGCTCGGCTTTGCCACGCTGATGTTCGGTATGGAAACGATGACAGATGCCGTTTCCGGACTGAAAAACATTCCTGCCTTTCAGGAAATGTTCATCATGTTCAAGAATCCCATTCTCGGTGTAATCGTCGGTGCGATCCTGACGGCGATCATCCAGTCCAGCTCCGCGTCTGTCGGTATTCTGCAGGCACTTGCGGTGACCGGTGCGGTTTCTTTCGGTGCGGCGATTCCGATCATCATGGGTCAGAACATCGGTACCTGTATCACGGCGCTGTTGTCCTCTGTCGGTACGACCAAAAACGCAAGACGTGCAGCACTTGTTCACCTGTCGTTCAACGTCATCGGAACTACTGTCTGTCTGATCGCATTTGCGATTGCGAAGGCAGCATTTGCTCCGGCACTTCTCGACGAAGCAGCATCCTATGCAGGCATCGCATCGGCACATTCCGTCTTCAATATCGTATGCACGCTCCTTCTGCTTCCGATGTCGGGTCTTCTGGAAAAGCTGGCATATAAGCTCATTCCCGACACCAAGCAGCCGGAAACAAGCGCGGAGTTGGACGAGCGTCTGTTGGTTACTCCCGCCATTGCGCTGGAATGTGCACACGGCGTGACTTACAAGATGGCAAAAATTGCATCTGACGCGCTGCTGCAGAGCATTGCATGTCTGACCTCCTATGATAACGAAAAAGCGGATGCCATCCGAGAAGCTGAAGAAAAAACCGACCATCTCGAAGACGTCATCGGCAGTTATCTCGTCAAGCTCAGCGCAAAACAGCTCAATGAAACCGAGGGTGCAACCGCCTCCATGCTGTTAAAGGCGATCGGTGACTTTGAGCGTATCTCCGACCATGCAGTCAACATCCTCGAATCTGCGGAAGAAATGTGCGAAAAAGGCATTGTCTTTTCCGGCAGCGCAACCGCTGAAATAGACGCGCTTTCCGCCGCAACCGAAGAGATCGTCATGCTTTCCTACACTGCCTTTACCGAAAACAACGCAGAACAGGCAAATCTCGTAGAACCGCTGGAACAGGTCATCGACCGCATGAAGGGTCTGCTCCGTTCCAGACACATTGACCGTCTGCGTGTCGGCGACTGCGGCATTGAAGCCGGCTTTGTCTGGGGCGACCTGATCTCCAATATGGAACGCGTTTCCGACCATTGCTCGAACATCGCAGGCTGCGTCATAGATTCCAAGGAACAGAACATGAATCTGCACGAATCGCTCAAGCACATGCGCAGCGACAGCGCGTTCTACCGCGAAAAGTATACAGAGTACACGAAGAAATATTTGTCTTTTGTCTGATCTGCAAGCATGCCGATCTGATCTGCTGCGCCGTTTCCATGAGATGCGGCGCATTTTTTTGATGTAAATACTTTTACATCGATTTTACAGTACTTGGATTACGGATTTTACATAAAAGCAGTACAATATGATCGTAGTCGAGAGACTGCATTCACTACATACAACAAAGGAGAAATTGAAAATGAAAAAGATGATTCGCTTATTCGCCGTTGTACTGCTGATCGCTTGTGTATTAACAGGATGCATGGCAAAAACAAAAGAAACGGTTGCAACAGACGGCTCCACATCTATGAACAAGGTGATTGGAGCACTCGGGGAGGCATTTGAAGCAGATACCGGTATTACCGTTACCTACAACGCAACCGGCTCCGGTGCAGGTATTCAGGCGGTTCTGGAAGGCAGATGCGATATCGGTCTTTCCAGCCGTAATCTCAAGGAAGAAGAAATGACAAAGGGTCTGGAAGGAACGATCCTCGCTTATGATGGGATCGCAGTCATTGTCAATCCCGCCAATGCGATCAACGATCTCGATCTTGAAACCATTGCAAAGATCTATACCGGTGAAATCACAAACTGGAAGGAACTCGGCGGCAGTGATTCCGAAATCGTCCTCATCGGTCGTGAGGCGGGAAGCGGTACGAGAGACGGATTTGAGTCGATCACCGACACTGAGGATCTGTGCAAGTATCGTCAGGAGCTGACCTCTACCGGTGACGTCATCACCACCGTTGCAAGCAATCCCGCAGCCATCGGATATGCATCTCTCGCTTCTGTCAAGGACACGGTCAAGGCACTGCAGGTCGACGGCATTGCTCCGAGTGAGGCTACGATCAAGGATGGCAGTTATGTTGTACAGCGTCCGTTTGTACTTGTAACAAAGACGGATAAAACGCTCTCGAAGAGTGCACAGGCATTTTTCGATTACATCACAAGCGATGCCGCAAATGAAATCATCACCGCAGCAGGTGTTGTCCCCGCCAACTAAAGGAGCGAAACAGCGCCTGTTCATTACCGCTGATTCTAATGGAGAAGCTTTATGCACAGATCATTTTTGAAAAACGTATTCGATGGGATTCGCAGCAGAAGCCCGAAATCTTATGAGCGTTGTATCCACGGAATCTTTTTGATTCTCGGCTTTTTTACGGTCGGATGTGTCCTGCTGATTACCGTATATCTGATCCTTTCCGGCCTGCCCGCCATCCTGGAAATCGGTCTGATCGAGTTCATGTTCGGGTCTGAATGGGCATCCACCGCTGCTGAGCCGAAATTCGGTATTCTGCCGTTTATTCTGACCAGCATCTACGGAACCGCGGGTGCCATTCTGCTTGGTGTTCCGATCGGATTCTTTTGCGCGGTCTATCTTTCCAAGGTCGCGCCCAAAAGAGTCAGAGCCATTATGGAATCTGCGGTCAATCTGTTGGCGGGAATTCCGTCCGTTGTATATGGATTGGTCGGAATGCTGGTACTTGTTCCCGGTATTCGGGAGCTGTTTCATATCCCGGACGGTGCCAGTCTGTTTGCCGCGATCATCGTTCTTGCCATTATGATTCTGCCAAACATTATCAAAGTATCGATCACCGCACTGGATGCTGTTCCGAAGGAATATGAGGATGCTTCTCTCGCACTTGGAGCCACTCCGACCGAAACGTTTTTCAAGGTATCTGTTCCGGCAGCAAAAAGCGGAATTGCCGCTGCGGTGGTACTCAGTGTCGGACGGGCAATCGGGGAATCGATGGCTGTGATGATGGTGGCGGGAAATGTGGTAAATATGCCGACCCTCTTTCAGAGTGTGCGTTTTCTGACAACTGCGGTTGCAACCGAAATGGCGTATTCCAGCCCAGGCAGCCTGCAGAGAAATGCGCTGTTTTCCATCGCACTGGTACTGTTTCTGTTTATTATGATGATTAACGCCACGCTGAATTTCTTTTTGAAGCGGGAGAATGGAAAATAAATATGAACACGAAACGAAAGCTCTATATCGGTCTGATGCGCGGTGCCATGATCGTCTGTACTGCGCTGACGGCAGCACTCGTTCTGTTTCTGATGGGATATGTGCTGACCAAAGGAATTCCGCATATTACATGGGAGCTGCTCTCTACCAAGCCAAGCTATTTGACCGAGCGCATCGGCATTCTGCCCGATATTCTGAACACCCTTTACATCGTACTTGCTACACTTCTGATCGTACTGCCGCTCGGTGTCGGTGCGGCGATCTATCTGACCGAATATGCCCCAAACAAGCGACTGGTCACCGTGATTGAATATGCTGCAGAAACCTTGTCCGGTATTCCTTCCATTATCTACGGTTTAGTCGGCATGCTTCTGTTCTCCAATCATTTCGGTACCAGCCTTCTGGCAGGTGCATTGACTCTTGCCATGATGAATCTGCCGACCGTCATGCGCACAACGCAGGAAAGTCTGAAGACCGTTCCGCAAAGCTACCGCGAGGGTGCATTCGGACTTGGCGCGGGTAAATGGCGCGTGATTCGCACGGTTGTCCTTCCGGGCTGTGTGGACGGTGTCATCACGGGATGTATCTTGTCCGTCGGCAGAATCCTCGGCGAATCGGCAGCACTCTTGTTTACCGCAGGATTTGCACATGCACTCAACGGTTTGATTGACGGATTGGTCAGCCCGGGTGCAACGTTGACGGTTGCACTTTATGTGTATGCCAAAGAAGAAGGAGAATTCGGCGTTGCTTTCGCGATTGCCGCAATCCTGATGATCCTCACCTGGGGTATCAATCTGTCAGCCGCTTTGGTCGGCAAATACTTTGCAAAAAGGAGACAGGTTTGAAAATAGATTTTCAAACGGTGTTTTGAGCCTATCGCAGTTTTACAACTGCGATTTGGTGCATGCACCAAAACAGTCTCAACTTCACAAGAAAGGAAACTTTCGCTCCACGAAAGTTATAATCATATATGCACGAAATCATGACAGCCAACGATCTGTGCCTGTGGTACGGGGAAAATCAGGCGCTGAAGCATATCAACATTTCGATTCCCGACAAGAGCATTACTGCACTGATCGGTCCGTCCGGCTGCGGTAAATCCACGTTCTTAAAAACGCTGAACCGTATGAATGACCTGATTCCATCTGTGAAGATCACCGGTGAGGTTTGTTATCGCGGAAGCAATATTTTTGAGAAAACCGTCGATGTCAATGTGCTCAGACGGGATGTCGGAATGGTTTTCCAGAAGCCAAATCCTTTTCCGATGAGCATCTACGACAATATTGCATACGGACCGCGTACCCATGGTATCAAAAATAAGGTAAAGCTGGATGAGATTGTTGAGCAGGCTCTCCACGGTGCTGCGATTTGGGATGAGGTCAAGGATCGCCTCAAAAAGAATGCGCTCGGTCTGTCGGGCGGACAGCAGCAGAGACTTTGCATTGCACGCGCATTGGCCGTGGAGCCAAAGGTTCTGTTGATGGATGAACCGACATCTGCGCTGGATCCCATTTCCACCTCCAGAATCGAAGAACTGTGCTTGCAATTATGCGAGAAATATGCTATAATTATTGTGACACACAATATGCAGCAGGCAGTTCGTATCTCCGATCATACAGCATTTTTCTTAATGGGCGAGCTTGTGGAATTCGATGAAACAGAGAAATTGTTTTCCCAGCCCCGCGATAAACGGACAGAAGATTACATCACAGGAAGGTTTGGTTGATACGATGAGAAGCAGATTTGATGAACAGCTGTGCCTGTTGAATAAGAAAATGACACAAATGGGCGCTGCATGTGAGGAATTGATCGCACGCGTCGCAAAAACCCTTATGGAAGGTAATACAGAAGCCGCAAGAGAAGCCAAAAGTCACGCGCATGAAATCGATCAGATGGAACGCGAGATCGAATCCATCTGTTTGAAGCTTCTGCTTCAACAGCAGCCGGTTGCAAAAGATCTGCGTGTGATATCCGCTGCTTTGAAAATGATAACCGATATGGAACGCATCGGCGATCAGGCAGAAGACATTGCCGAGATCATTCCGTTTCTGAACGGAAGATGCGGTGCGGAATTTGTCGATTTCAAACCCATGGCAGAGGAGACCTGCAAAATGGTAACAGACAGTATCGATGCATATGTAAAACAGGATCTGGAGCTTGCCCGGGCAGTGACCGAGCATGATGATATTGTAGATGAAGCATTTGTCAGAATTAAGCAAAAGCTGATCCAAATGATTACGGACAATCAGACCGACGGTGAATATGCGGTGGATCTGCTGATGATTGCAAAGTATTTTGAGCGTATTGGCGATCATGCAGTCAATATCGCGGAGTGGGTCGCATTTTCCGTCACAGGAATACACAAAGGAGACTATCTATGATCTGGTGCGTTGATGATGACAATACCATCCGCGAAATCGAAGTATACACACTTTTACAGACCGGCTTTGAAGCGCGCGGCTTTTCCGACGGTCCCGAAGTATTCGAAGCGCTGAAAACGGAAATCCCCGATCTGATCATTCTTGACATTATGATGCCCGGAATGGACGGACTTGAGGTGCTGAACAGACTTCGTGCTGATGATGCATATAAAAATATCCCCGTTATCATGGCAACCGCCAAGGGAACGGAGATGGATAAGATCGGTGGGCTGAACTCCGGTGCGGATGATTATATGGTCAAGCCGTTCGGTGTCATGGAAATGGTCGCCCGCGTCAATGCGGTTCTGCGCCGCGCTGCTCTAAAAACCGTGACTACTCCAAAGGATAAAACCGTCGGACACATTACGCTGAAGGAAAACGAGCATATGGTGTACGTTGACGGGGTCAAAATTGAGCTGACGCACAAGGAATTTGAAATGCTTCGCCTGTTTATCAGGAATCCCAACATGGTCTTTTCCAGAGATAAGATCATGAGCAGCATCTGGGGAACGGACTACATCGGAGAAACACGAACGGTCGATGTGCACATCAAGACCTTGCGTCAAAAACTCGGTGCCGCCGGCGGTCAGATTAAAACAGTCATCGGTGTCGGCTACAGACTGGAGAACGACGCATGACCAAAAAGATTTTTCAATCCATTTTTACGGTTGCGCTTGTCGTCCTGCTTGCCAGCATCGGGCTTGCAACCGGATTTCTGTACAGTTACTTCAATAAATCGCAGGTCAATCAGCTCAAAGCCGAGCTTTCGCTGGTTGCCGATACGGTAAACCGCGTCGGTGTTGAATATTTTGAAAACTTCGATTCCACTGTATTCCGATTCACCGTAGTGGATGCCGACGGTACCGTTCTTTACGACACTCAGGCAAATCCCGCCGATATGGAAAATCATGCCGACCGCGAGGAGATCGCAGAAGCATATAAGGACGGCAGCGGCAGCGGTGCAAGAACCTCCTATACGCTGACGCAAAAGACGTTCTACGAAGCGGTTCTTTTGGAGAATGGAAATGTACTTCGCATTTCCGTCAGCCAATTGACCGTCGGCGCACTGATTCTCAATATGATCCCATCGATTGCCGCAATCGTTTTTGTGGCAGCAGTTGTTGCGATCGTTCTCTCCGACACCATGGCAAAAAAGGTCACAGAACCGCTGATGCAGCTGGATCTGGATCATCCCGCCGAAAACAATACCTATGAGGAGCTGACCCCGATTCTGACAAAGCTGCACAAGCAGCACAAACAGATCAAGATACAAATGGAGGAGCTGCGCCGTAAATCGGATGAATTCGAGCAGATCGTTTCCTCTATGAGCGAAGGACTGGTTTTACTGGATGAGCACGGTATGGTTCTTGTCATGAACGCGGCGGCGAAGACGATCTTCTCCGTAAAACAGGTTGTCAGCGGCAGCGATTTTCTTCTCATCGACCGCACAAGCAAAATGAGCCGTGCCATCTGGAACGCGCTGGACGGTACACACAGCGAATATACCGATCAGAGAAACGGCAGCGAATACCAATTTACCGTCAATCCCATCGCCTCCGATGGAACAATTCTCGGTGCGGTCATTCTGGTATTTGACATTTCCGACCGTGCTTTTGCGGAACGCAATCGCAGAGAGTTCACAGCAAACGTCACGCACGAGCTGAAAACACCGCTGCAGTCGATCATCGGAAGTGCGGAACTGCTGGAAACGGGACTGGTCAAGCCGGAGGACACGCCGCGCTTTGTCGGCAATATCCGACGGGAAGCCGCCAGACTGGTCAGTCTGATCAACGATATCATCCGTCTTTCCCAGCTTGACGAAGACATCGAATCTGCGACGGAAACGGTGGACCTGATTGAGGTGGCAAAAGAAGTTGTCGAGGTGCTCACAGCCTCCGCGGCAAAGCGCAATATCTCGCTGCATATTGCCGGTGATCCTTGCACAATTTTCGGTGTCCGCCGATATATCTATGAGATTCTGTACAATCTCTGCGACAACGCCATCCGCTACAATACCGATAACGGTTCTGTGACGATCACCGTTGGCAAAGAGGCGGAACGGACGGTACTGTCGGTTGCCGATACCGGAATCGGTATTGCACCAGAACACCAAAGCCGTATTTTTGAGCGCTTCTATCGCGTCGATAAGAGCCATTCCAAGGAAACAGGTGGTACTGGACTGGGACTTTCCATTGTCAAGCACGCAGTACAGTATCACGGCGGCAAGATCACGCTGGAAAGCGAGGTCGGGCGAGGAACCGTCATTCGGGTGTTGTTCTGAGCAAAATTTATATAACACGGATGTCAAGCCATTCACAGGCTGGCATCCGTGTTGTTTTTTTGAAAAATATTATTCCTCGCTGTCAGATTTCCCTGTTCTTAAAAGTCGCCCCTTTTTCCCTGCCTTAATGATCTTTGCCCGCTCGAAAAACTCTTTGACCACTTCAATCTTCTCAACAGACATTCTCTTATCATCAATACCGTACCGACCACAAACTTCATCATAAATACTTTCCGCTGTCGGATTCATCATCGTTTGTATCATCGGTTCGACATTGCAAACCAAATTGCCGATACTCGAAAACGGCGAAGTGGTAATATCCTTTCTGTGCGCTTCCTTGATATCATACACGATCTTGAAAATATGATCCGCAACATTCTGCGCAAAATAGTCATCATCGCTTCCGCGGAAATTC
>JBGUUN010000249.1:0-2580 GCA_045133555.1 Oscillospiraceae bacterium | reverse complement strand
GCGTACATATCCCAATGCGGAGCACCGAGTCCCGTAAAGGCAGGAACGAGATAGGCACCGCCGGTATCGGAGACCTTGGATGCAAAGTATTCGGAGTCTTCCGCATCGCGGATCAGTCCGAGCGCATCACGCAGCCATTGAATCACCGCACCGCCGACAAAGACAGAGCCTTCAAGCGCGTACTGCGGAGCCTGACCGTCGAGTGTAGCCGCCATTGTGGTTAATAGTCCGTTGTCGCTGAATCGGGGCGTGTCACCCGTATGCATGAGCAGAAAACAGCCGGTACCGTATGTGTTTTTGCTCTCGCCCGGATGCGTACAGCGCTGACCGAACAATGCCGCCTGCTGGTCGCCTGCGATGCCGGAGATCGGAATCGGCGTGCCGTTCAGCGTATGATAGCCGTAAATGTGGGAGGACATTTCGACCTTTGGCATCATTGAACGCGGAATCCCGAAGCGGGAAAGCAGTTCGTCATCCCAGTCACAGCGATTGATATCATAAAGCATAGTTCTGGATGCGTTGGAAACATCGGTTGCGTGGACAGCGCCGTCTGTCAGCCGCCAGAGCAGCCAAGTGTCGACTGTACCAAAGCATAGCTCACCGCGTTCAGCACGTTCACGGACACCTTCAACGTTGTCAAGAATCCACGCGATTTTGGTCGCGGAGAAGTACGCATCGATGAGCAGACCTGTCTTGCGGCGGATTTCATCTGTCAGACCCTCTGCCTTGATTTCCTCACACATCGGTGCGGTTCTGCGGCATTGCCAGACGATGGCGTTATAGACAGGAACGCCGGTGGCTTTGTCCCAGATAATTGCGGTTTCTCGCTGGTTGGTAATACCGATAGCATGAATGTCTGCGGCGGTGAGAGATCGCTTGGCAATCAGCTCCATCATAACACCGTACTGGCTCGCATAAATTTCCATCGGATCCTGTTCGACCCATCCCGGGTGCGGATAAATCTGCGGAAATTCACGCTGTACCATATCGACAATACAGCCGTTTCTGTCAAACAGAATCGCGCGTGCGCTGGTTGTGCCTTCATCAAGTGCGAGAATATACTTTCCCATGATGCTCCTCCGTATCGAATCTTTTTTATCATTATATCATAACCGCGATTGGATGTCAATGAAGAAATCGACTGTGATCCGAAATTTTCATCCGGTATGCCGCACTGGAAAAGAAAAACAGCGATGCATTGCAGGGAGCACATCGCTGTAAGAAGATTATTCGGGTTTGTCGTCGGAAACATTCTCCGTCGGATGCTTGCGGGAAAACCGCTTTTTCAGAGCAGAAAGTTTTTCATTGCCGGTCGGATGCTTTGGCGGAGCATGTGTGATAACCTGATATGCCGCATCTGTATAGTATGCGTCGGTTTCGGTCGGCAAACCTTTTTTGTCCAGATTTTTTTCGGTGATTTCCTTGATGAAGGCGTAGATAACAGCAAAGGTCGGAACGCCGAGGAACATGCCGAAAATGCCGAGCAGACCGCCCATGACGGTGATCGATACGATGACCCAGAGTGGGGATAGACCGATGAAGTCACCGAGAATCTTGGGGCCGATGACATTGCCGTCGAGCTGCTGCAGAAGGAACACCAGAAGTACAAACCACAGGGTGATACCGGGATCAGCAATAAATACGAAGAATGTCGAAGGGATCGCACCGATAAACGGCCCGAAGAACGGAATGACGTTCGTAATACCGATAATCAGTGAAATCAAAGGTGCGTACGGCATACGGAAAATACTCATCAGAATAAAGCAGAGAATGCCGATGATGAGGGAGTCAAGCAGCTTGCCGTTGATGAAGCCACCGAAGGTATGGTCGGTGAGATGCGCGTAGTGTGCAAATTTCTTGTATGCGTGTTCTGACAGAAATGACATGAAGAGCTTTTTGACCTGTGCCAGCAGATTTTCCTTGAACAGGAGAAAATACACGGCAAAGATGATACCGAGGACAATGTTCCAGATTTCTGTTGCGAAGTTTGCAGCATACAAGGTAACACCGGAGAGGGCGCGGCGGAAATTGTCATAAATCCACGTGATCATCTGATTGATGAGGTCATTTAAGCGGTCGACGATATCATTGACGAGTTCTGCATCGATGAAGGTGGACTGACCGATGAAATCGTCAATCCATGTCTGCGCGGTGGAAATATACTGTGACATACGGTCCATCAGCATCGTAAAACTGGACGAAATCTGCGGAATGATCGTTCCGAAGAATAACGTGAGCGCGAGCAGAAAGATGATATACGTACATACCAGCGACAGGATGCGGACGGTTTTTTTGCGGGGTCTGTGCTTTTCCAGCTTTGCAAAGACTTTTTTCTCAAAGACCGTCAACAGCGGCCACAGAAGATACGCAATGCCGATTGCATAGATCAGGGGTTTACAGACACCGATGACCTTGGAGAGAACACCGTCAAATTCTTCCCAGCGAAGAAGTACAAAGATAAAGATGACGGCGGTGATGAGAATACCGATTGCATACGCGGCATACGTATTATACCGCTTGTTCCATTCAAATTTCAAGGAGAACCTCCTTATTTCAATGATCGTATCAGATCAGGTTTTG
>JBGUUN010000248.1:0-5229 GCA_045133555.1 Oscillospiraceae bacterium | reverse complement strand
CTCAAAAACTTAATGGAAAACGAGGATTTCCGCGATATCATCGGTAAGGATCAGTTCATCCGCATCAACCTGATCCGCAATCTCGGCAATCAGGCCGCACACGGCGGCAAGAAGATCACCGCCGAGCAGGCTTTTGTCGCGCTTGAAAACCTGTTTTACTTCCTGGATTTCGTTGCGTACTGCTATGGTACGACAGAGGATACCACCGAGCGCAAATATGATAAATCTCTGCTCGAAAAGCAGCAGAAAATGCAGATAAATGTCTCGGAATTCGAGCTTCAGTTGGATAAGCTCATGAAGGAGAACGCGGCACTCAAAGACGAGCTTACCGCCCGCCGCGCCGATAAACAGCAGACCTATGTCCAAAAACCGCTTGATCTTTCCGAGTATGCTACCCGTAAGATCTATATCGATACCATGCTGACCGATGTCGGTTGGGTCGAGGGCAAAAACTGGATCAACGAGCTGCGCTTGGAGGGTATGCCGAATCAGAGCAAGGTGGGTTTTGCAGATTATGTGCTGTTCGATGATGCACATCGCCCGCTTGCGGTGATCGAGGCGAAAAAGACCTGTAAGGATCCGGCGGTCGGCCGTCAGCAGGCGAAGCTGTACGCCGATCTGATCGAAAAGCAGTACGGCAGAAGACCTGTGATCTTTATCACAAATGGCTTTGAAACCCGTATCATCGACGGACTGTATCAGGAGCGTAAGGTCGCGGCGATCTACTCCAAGCGCGATCTGGAGAAGCTTTTTAATCTGCGTACCATGCGCCGTTCTTTGGCGAATGTCATGGTCAATCAGAATATTGCGGGCCGTTATTATCAGGAAGGCGCGATCAAGGCGGTATGCGATGCATTCGACCGTAAAAATCGCAGAAAAGCGCTGCTGGTTATGGCGACCGGTTCGGGTAAGACCAGAACGGTCATTGCACTCTGCGATATCCTGCTGCGCCGCGGTTGGGTGAAGAATATCCTGTTTCTGGCGGACCGTAACTCGCTGGTCACGCAGGCAAAGCGCAGTTTTGTCAATCTGCTGCCGGATCTGTCTTGTTCCAATCTCTGTGAGAGCAAAGCGGATTATACAGCACATTGTATCTTCTCAACCTATCAGACCATGATCAACTGTATCGACTCGGTCAAGGATGATGAAGGTAAGCTGTTCACCTGCGGACATTTCGATCTGGTGATCTGTGACGAGGCGCACCGCTCGATCTATAATAAATACCGCGATATTTTTACTTATTTCGATGCGCCGCTGGTGGGTTTGACCGCTACACCAAAGGATGATATCGATAAGAATACCTATGAGGTTTTCGAACTGGAAAGCGGTGTCCCAACCTATGGTTATGAACTGGCACAGGCGGTCAAGGACGGCTATCTGGTGGATTATATCAGCATCGAAACCCGACTGAAATTCCTTTCCGAGGGCATTGATTGGGAGGGTTTGACCGCTGAGGAGCGCGAAGAGTACGAGCGTACCTTTGTGGATGAGGACGGAAACTGGCCGGAACATATTGACAGCAATGCGCTTAACACATGGGTTTTTAATGTTGACACCATCCGTCAGGTGCTGGATGTGCTGATGACCCACGGTCAGAAGGTGGAATCCGGCCGTAAAATCGGTAAAACCATTATTTTTGCAAAGAACCATAAGCATGCCGAGAAGATCCATGAAGTATTCAATCAGGAATACCCGCATCTGGTCGGTTATGCCGAGGTGATCGATAATAAAATCAATTACGCGCAGAACCTGATCGATCAGTTCTCCGATCCTGCAAAACTGCCGCAGATTGCCATCTCGGTCGATATGCTGGATACCGGTATCGATGTGCCGGAGGTTTTGAATCTGGTGTTCTTCAAGAAGGTCATGAGTAAGGCGAAGTTCTGGCAGATGATCGGCCGCGGCACGCGCCTTTGCGCGGGTGTGCTCGACGGCGCAGACAAGGAGAAGTTTTACATTTTCGACTTCTGCGATAACTTTAATTTCTTCCGCATGAATCCAAACGGCAAAGCGGGTATCGATCATATCGCGATTCAAGGTGCGATTTTCTACTTAAAAGCGCAGATGGTGTATAAGCTGCAGGATATGGAATATCAGTCACCGGAGCTGATCGCGTTTCGTAATGAGCTGATCGAGAATATGGTAAGCAAGGTCAGGGAACTGAACAAAGAGAACTTTGCGGTGCATCAGCATTTGAAATATGTCGAGCAGTTTGCCAATCCGGAGCGTTATGAGATACTGCAGTATACGGATACGCTTTCCATTCGTGATGAGCTTGCACCGTTGATCTTGCCGGATGACGATGAGGTCAAGGCGGTGCGGTTTGACCGTTTGATGTACGGTATCGAGTTGGCATATCTGGTCGGTAAGACTTATAAGAAGCAGAAAACCGACTTGAAGAAGAAGGTTACCGGCGTTGCCGCTGTGGGAAACACCCCGGAAATTCTGGCTAAGTCCGACCTGCTGCATAAAATTTTGCATACGGATTATCTGGAAACTGCCGGCATCAATGAGTTTGAGTATATCCGTGAGCAACTGCGTGATCTGATGAAGTATATTATCATTGAGGGGCAGGAAGCAGATACTTGGTTTGTCGATGATCTGGTTTCGCAGGAGTGGAACGAATCGGAACTGGAAAATGATGATTTGAAGGATTATAAAGCAAAAGCAGAGTTTTATGTCCGCAATCATCAGGACGAGCTAGCAATCCATAAGCTTAAAAACAACCTGCCTATGACCAAGGCGGATATGAATTCTCTTGAGCGCGTACTTTGGAGTGAGCTTGGTTCGAAAGAAGAGTATGAGTCGGAGTACGGAGAGAAGCCTCTCGGTGAATTTGTGCGCAGCATTGTCGGATTAAGCATGAATGCGGCAAAAGAGGCGTTTGCGGAGTTTTTGTCGGATACCAATCTGGACAGCCGTCAGATTTATTTTGTCAATCAGATTGTCGAGTATATCGTGCATAACGGAATGCTCAAAGATATGGCGGTGCTGCAGGATGAGCCGTTTAATGCGTGTGGCAGCATTTCCGAGATTTTTACCGATCTTTCGGTGTGGTCAAATATCCGCTCAGTCATCTTCGAAATCAATGAGAATGCAGGCGTTGCGTGAGGTAATGTTATCATTACTTAAGCCAGTAGTATCAGCTTATAGGTAATTCATTGAACCCAGACAAGGATTTTGATTTTACAAATGAATTGTTTGGGTTCAGTATTGCACGGAACATAATCAATGGCATATTAACGATGATATCAATGAGAAGAAAATAATGAAAGAATAGCGTGACGCAGGCAGCGTTTGCTTGAGAAATATGAAATTGCAAAGAGAACGCTTGAAAGCTGAGAAGCAGGTGTCAGAGTACCGCCGGAGTATATTCAGAAGGCATTGCTGTTTTACTGGGAACAGCATGAGTAAAATGCTCTCCGGTATGTTTTGATTTATCAAGTACTTCTTCGGCAGAAATGACTTTTGCGATAATGTTATTACAGAGCAGTCGTCGAAAAGTCCTTGACATCATGAGGCGGATATGATATAATAAGGAAAATTAAATAGGATTAAAAGATACGGTTTGAAAAGTTGTGAACTGAGTAGATCAAAAGGGAATCCGGTTCGAATCCGGAACAACCGCCATTACTGTATTTGACGATGAGGGTAAACGTATGCCATTGGAAGTGTTTCTTCTGAGAAGGTGTTTCTCTCGGGCAATGTGATATTTGCCGCATCATAAGTCAGGATACCTGCCGTGTCTTTTCGTTCAGCTCAACTTTGGTGTGAAGAGTGCAGCCGATTTATCGCAGGAAAAAGCGTCTTTGGGTTTGCATTCTTTTTTAAGTTTAAAGAACACAAAGTTTTTTTGCTGTGCTCAAAAATCGCTGCACTCTTTTGACCGTAACGGTTGAAAGAGTTTTTTTATTGGAAAAGGAGGTGTATGTGTGATAACGGAGGAGAAAAAGCGCTGGGCGGTAGAGCTTTTACAGGAAAAGTATAAAGAGTTGGAACGATTCCCGAAGCTGAGTGATTTTGAAGAACCCACAAGATCACGCATTAAAGCCTTCCTTGGACCTTGGCCGAGAGCTTTGGAAGCAGCCGGGATCAAACAACCTAAAGTACGTACTGCTACTTCAAAAAATAGAAAGAAAAAGCAATCTAAATCCCAAATGAATCTTCCGCAGGATGCCATAACGGAATAAATTTTGCGGAACATGAAAGGAAAATTTTATGAGTATCAAAATGAAAAAGATGAGTCATCGCATCATCAGTCTGTTTCTGACTCTGTTGATGGTGATCGGTCTCATGCCGACTTCTATTCTTGCAAGCGGCAGTGAATTGGTTTACATCTCGATCAGCGATGAAGGCCAGTTTATTACCACCGCTTCAGGGGATAAGGCTGCCTACCTTGCTATCCCGCTGTCTGAAGTTGCAAAGGTCGATTTGTCTGCATATGGCTTAGACGGTTATTATTATGACAGCAATGGTGACAATAAAGGTGACATCACTGCCTTACATCTGTATATCTATGTTCATGAGCAGATCATGGGCCAGGATTGGAACAGCGTTACCGTAACCGGCGGTCCCGGCAGTATCTACTTCGCAGGCGGTCTGTTTGGCTTCTCGGATGAAAACCTCCAATACTACTACAACGGTGAGTATCCTCAGGTAGACGGTTGGGGCGTTACTGCTGATCAGATCGTTCTGAAAAACGGCGACTTCTTTGATATCGCACATTACTTAAGTTGGAGCTTCTACTCTGACCCGGCAAGCGGTTTCCACTATTTTACCGATGATAATGATGAGATCACGCATAATTACATTGCGGAAAGCGGTAAATCGACTGCTGTAAGATTGGTTCGCGCTACCAAAGATGATATGTATCAGCCGGTGAAGCTTCCGGAAGAAGGTTATACCGTTTACTACGGTGAAGCAGTGGGTACCCCTTCCGGCAGTGTAACCACCGAAGCCGACGGTGTGGCAAATATTACTTTCCCGTCTGCCGGTTTATGGTATGTATGGTGTAACGGCGGTTACGGCGAGTACGACCCATTGAGTATGGTATCTTCTCCGACATCTGCTCAGGTGATTGTCACCGGCAGTTCCATTCCGGAAGTACCGGAAGAACCGATCTCCAAAGATGTAGTGGCTATCTTAAACGCTACTATGGCACAGATGGCAAATACCGTTACCGCGCCGGCATTCGGCACCAATGCGGGTGAATGGACCGTGTTATCCTTG
>JBGUUN010000247.1:0-6123 GCA_045133555.1 Oscillospiraceae bacterium | reverse complement strand
TGTGCAGTCTATCGCAACACCATGTACGGTGAACGTCTGGATACGGTCATTGAGGGACAGTATCCTTTAGACGGCGGAAAAGCCGGTGAGATTTCTGCCATCTCCGCTGCAGCGGTCAAACGTGACGGTATTACCTATACCGCTGTTACCAACCGCGATTTTGCAAAAGCTGCTCGTGTCGTCCTGCCGTATGACGCAGATATCACTGTCTATCATGCCGCAGCACAGGAGAAAAATACAATGGAACGCTGCGTCGTCACCGAACAGCAGCTCTCTACCGCTGCAAATACGTCTGTAACCCTGCCTGCAGGTGGGTTTATGATCGCAAGATCGAAATAAATATCTAAGGAGAATTGATTATGAAAGTCGGTACTATTTTAAGCTTTGACCCAAGTGTCAACATGAAAGAAAAGTTTGCCCGTTATGTATCCTACGGCTTTGATAACTTCCAGTTAAGCATTGCCCCGGAGAATATGACCGATGAGAACGCTGCATTTATCGTTGCATGTGAGAAAGAGATCGGTTTTGAGATCACCGCTATCATCGGCGGTTGGTTCTCGGTCGGCCCGGGTGAGTGGAACTTCACCGCAGGTCCGCAGACCTTGGGTATCGTCCCGGTAGAATTCCGCAACGCAAGAATCGATCTGCTTGTATTCTATGCTGAATTTGCCAAAAAGATCGGCTGCACCGATATCGCAACCCATTTAGGCTTCATTCCGGAAAATCCGAGCACCGATGCTTACATCTCGTTTATCCACAGCTTAAAATATATGCTGTCCAAATATCAAGCCCTCGGTATCAACCTGCTGTGCGAAACCGGTCAGGAAACTCCGGTTACCTTACTGCGTACCATTCAGGATTCCGGTTATGACAATATCTTCTTAAACTATGACCCGGCAAACCTGCTCATGTACGGCAAAGCAAATCCGGTTGACGGCTTAGACGTTGTCGGTCAGTATGTCAAAGGCGTACACGGCAAAGACGGTGATTATCCGACCAACGGCCGTGAGCTCGGTCCGGAAAAAGCTATGGGCGAAGGCAGAGTCAACTTCCCGGCATTCGTCAAAAAGCTGCACGAAAAAGGATATGACGGTGCGATCACCATCGAACGTGAGATCGAAGGCGACGATCAGATCCGCGATGTCATGAAAGCAAAACAGATGCTTGAAGAGCTGATCGCTGCATTATAAGGAGTCACTATGGCAAAATGCAGTTTTGGTAAAGTCTCTCTGAAAGGCTGTTTTCATACTTATTGGCCGTTTGGTACCGATATCTATGCCCGATTGTTCTATGTTAATGCAAATGATACCGAAGTATTGATCGCTGCAATGGATACTAGCGATACGTTTCCGAAAGACACCGTTCGCTTCCGTGAAATGGTATCGAAAAAATCCGGTATTCCGGCTGACAATATCTGGTACCATGAACTGCAGCTGCATGCTGCACCAAATTCTGTCTGCCTGACCGGAGAATACATGGAAAGAATTGCCGATGCGGTTGCAACCGAAACCCTTTCCATGAAAAACCGTGCTGTGGAATTCACCTGCGAGGTCGCAGAAGCCTATGCCGGTATGAAATACACCGTCAACCGTGAACAGTACGTTGCCGGTTTGGGCGGTGTTACGGTTTGGTCGGGTATCGATTACGACGAGAACGATAAAGGCTACGGAAACAAATGGGAACGTATGCTGCTGCGCGGATATCATCCGGATTTGGATGCGCTTAAAAAGCCGGTCCCATTTGACAATCCGGTCGATCCGCGTGCTTATCTGTTTGTGTTCCGCAACGAAGATCTGCAGGTCATCGGTACTATGACCCGCTTTGCGGCGCACCCGGACGTTGCGGTACTGTTTGAACTGGAAGGTGTTTCCGATCAGTATCATTATGACTATGACTGGCCGGGATATCTGTCTGACATTATGGAAAAAGAGTTTGCCGCACCGTCTTTATATATCAACGGCCCGTGTGCTAACCTTTCCACCCACAAACATTATGAAGGCAGAAATACCTACGAAAAATCTAAAGCGGAATGTATCCGTATTGCAAACGATTTCGCAGATCTGCTCTTAACACGGTATAAAACAAAAACCGTACCTTTTGGTAACGAAAACAACTGCAAATCCGCACATTTTGAATTCTATCTGCCGATGCGGGAGGATTTTCCCCATTCCGCGGCTGAAGCCAAAGATTTCGAGGCGGTTATCGATGCCGCTGAAGAGGCACTGCAGAAAGCTATTCGTGAAAATGCTCCGGCTTATGTTGTCAAACAACTGATAGATGACCGTTGGCGTGTGCATATGACACATCGCTACATCGATGAAGTCGGCGGTTTTACCGACGAAGATCTGCAGCGTCGCAGCATTAAGGTAGAAGTAAAAGTACTGCAGCTGGGCGATTACCTGTTTATCGGTGTCCCTGGCGAAAGTCTTGTGGAACTGACCGAGTTCTTACGATCCAACTTCACCGGCATCAAAACCGTTACGGTGGATCAATGCGGCGGTTATCTCGGTTATATGGCCACTCCAACCTCTCTGACTTTGGGCGGATACACCTATTGGCATAGCTGGGTCTCCCGCGATGCGATTCCGCTGCTCAAAGATAAGATCGTAGAGGCTATGGAAGATTTCTTAGCATAAGTAAAACCTCCTGTCTTTCGACAGGAGGTTTTTTATCGGTATAATATCTTGCGGATCGTTTCTTCCGAAAGACCGTATTCCTTTGCCAATTCGGATATCCGTACTTTTTTGACAAAATATCGGTGCCGTATCTCAGCATTGCGCTGTTCATAATAGCTTTTGGCACCTGTAGCGTCGCCCCAGCCTTTGCGCTTTTGATCGGTTGGAATGTAGATCGTTTCTCCTGCCGCATATTTCTGGATCTCTTTGAGAAGTTCATCCGGGAATATATCTGCCGCATTTTTATATTTCATCCGATCGCCTCAATTCTCCGCAAGGAATTGTTCCAAACTGTCATAGTAATCGAGCTTGACTTCCTCACGCTCCAGGACGGAAAGCAGATAGGCTTCCCCTTCCTTGGCACAGTGCCCCAATACAGACAGATCTTTGGCATCATAGCACCCAAGCAGATCCCATTCCCGTAAGCCGAATTCTTCCGCTATCGCATTATATTCTCCCTGCAGATAGCAAGCATCGTAATACGCTTTGGAAGCATCGCCCTGCGCACAAAAATATCCGATCCTGCGCCAAGTTAAAGAAAGCTCCTGATACCAAGCAGCAAGCATCCGATAATCCGGCAGGGCCTGTGGCATTTCCTGCTTCGGCTGATGTACTTTAGCGTAATTTCTGACCGAGCAAAGCAGAAGATGGGTCATATGCTTGATCTCATCCGCTGTTTTTGCTTCCATAATGGTCATACGATATTGGTTAAAGTTCTCAGGAAGAGAACCCATTGCATAAATGTCTTCGGCATAAACGACCGCCAATCTGTTGTTTAAGAATGCAACGGATTTGGTCACGCAGTCAAGAATATAACCGGCACCCAATCTGACTTTTGCAAGCTTATCTTCAAATGCAAGTGTACTGTAAATGCCCATAGCCATCTCCAGCTGCTCGAGTGCTTTACGATAGCAGAATACCGCATCTGCCAGATTGGCTTTGAGTTTTTGCTGTAATGCGGCAAATCGCTCTGCTGCCTGTTCATTTCTTGCATAAACGATCTCTCCGCAATACAATGTGAATTCACCATCGTTGTTGCATTCTGTATTGCCCGCAAGACGTTCCCAGGAACGCGGATACAGATCATATCCGACTTTGTCAATGATAAAGGTTCTTGACATTTCATTTCCGCGCTCGGTCGCAGGTACATAATAATCGAACACCACACCGTGTTCATCCCCGCCCACTTCATGGCTGTGATGCGCAATCAGCAGATCGATATCCTCCGGATATTCGTTTTTAATCTTCTCGATCACCCAATTTCGAAGTTTCATTCCGTTTTCTGTCATTTTATTTCTCCTCTTTGCATGGATTTACATCAGCGCTGTCTGTATCTTAATAATAGCCCAATCAAGCAGAAATTACAAGAGCAACTTTGCATCGGAAGTATTCTCCCCCTAAGTCAAAAAGGCATCGCAATAGCGACGCCTTTTTCTTTAGCTATGGATCATATCATGTGCGATATCATACTGCTCTTTATGTAACTCGAAAAGCGCACGATCGGAAAGGATCTTATCTACTACCCGCTTGATCAGGCAATCCAGTTCTCCACCTTCTCTGTAATCCGCTTCGGTTGCAAAATCCACGCGGCCGTCCAGGATCAGACGGTTGCTTGTTTTTCGCAGTTCTTCTCCCGCATCCGGCGGATAGACCGCAATAGAATGGCCTTTATTGTCCCGTACCAACCGCATACACGGCACATCGGTCAATCCGTCACCCAAATAGATCATATTGCGAAACGGTACTCTGCGTTCCTTCTCCGGTGTCACGCGGTTTAGGGACTCGTTGTCATTGATATCCAGCACACCTTTGTTGATGCGGAACAGATACTGCGTTTTGGCGGTATAGTTGACCGCGGTTTTCGGCCAGCAGGCAACACCGTTTTCATCATAAAAATACTCGCTGGCAAAGATGCGAATAAATTTATCTCCGATCACAGTACCTTCGATGACCTCTTTTAATCCGGAGGAAATGATGTAGTGCTCGCAGATCGCACCTTTTCCCTCTACATAAGCATTGATGCGGTCAAACCACTCAAGTACCCCCGGAAAGAAATCGATATCCTCACCCAGCTTGACAAACTCATTGCGTAAAACAGGACGACGTTTCTCTTTCGATTTACGCAGCATCATGTACTGATATGCCAAAATACCGTCCATCTCGTTTGCCTTGGTAAATTCGTTGACCTCTTTCCAGAATTCATCCGGCTGCATCCCAAGTCCCGGGATAAAACTGTAGTTCTGCATATCGGTGGTGCAGAGCGTCTTATCAAAGTCATACAGCAATGCTATGATCGGTTTTGTTTTCATCAAAAGGCCACCTCTTTCTTGTCATCTCACCGCTTCGGTGATCGGCAGCGAAGCACAGGCATTTAAGTCCATTTTAGCGATATTACCGGAAAGATACTCATAGTATCCCTGAGCGCCTACCATCGCCGCATTGTCACCGCAGTATTTTAACTCCGGCATTGCCAGCGAAAAGCCGTTTTTGCAGCATGCCTCGCTCATCATCTCACGCAATCCGCTGTTTGCGGAAACACCGCCCGCCAGAACGATCTGTCGATAGCCCAGATCCTTTGCCGCAGCGATGGTACGGTCGGTCAGAACCTTTGCTACCGTATACTGAAAACTTGCCGCCAGATCGTTTTTATTCAGTTCCTCACCTTTCTGAGCCGCATTGTGTGCCAGATTGACCACAGCAGTCTTTAAGCCGGAGAAACTGAAATCGTACGGACTGTCACCGACCTTCGGCTGTGGGAAATGATATGCTTTCGGATTTCCCTCTTTGGCAGCCCGATCGATGTAAACACCGCCCGGATAAGGAAATCCAAGTACCCTTGCCGCTTTATCGTATGCTTCACCGGCCGCATCGTCATAGGTTCTGCCGATGACCTTAAAGTCAGTATAATCCTTTACTTCAATGATATGCGAATGACCGCCGGATACCACCAGGCATAAAAACGGGGGCTTTAATTCCGGCTGCGTCAGATAATTTGCCGCGATATGGGATCGCAGATGGTGTACCGGGATCAACGGTTTATTGGCTGCAAGCGCCAATCCCTTGGCAAAGTTCACACCGACCAGCAGCGCACCGATCAAGCCCGGACCGAAAGTGACGGCAATACCGTCCACATCCTGCAGGGCACAACCGGCTTTTTCCAAAGCTTCCTCGGTCACACCGATGATATTCTCGCAATGCCGTCTGGAAGCGATTTCCGGAACAACACCGCCATATAATTTATGCTCCTCTATCTGGGTTGCCACCACATTGGACAACACCACTCTGCCGTCTTCTACAACAGCAGCAGCAGTTTCATCACAGGAGGATTCCAAAGCCAGTATTTTCACGCTTTTTTGATCTCCTCTCAAATCGTTTTCTCATATAACAGCGCATCCTCGGTCGGATCGCTGTAATAGCGTTTGCGTAATCCGTTTTGTACAAAACCGTG
>JBGUUN010000246.1:0-4295 GCA_045133555.1 Oscillospiraceae bacterium | reverse complement strand
CAATGCCTCCTCACGCTGTCGTGCAAGGATCGCCTGATGGCGTTCGGCACAGCGCTCCAAAGCATCGGATACCTCCTGGTAGCCCGGGTATGCGGCGGCAACGTTATTTAACATATCGGATGCACGTGCCAGACTTTCCAAATCGGTATGACTGTCATCGATCAGATCGAGTGCCTCATCAAACTGCTTTCTAAACTGTTCCTGCTGCTTACGTTTGATGCGCAGTTCTTCCAATTCCTCGATGCGCATACGGCAGAGTTTGAGTCTTACATTTAAGTCCGGGAAGGTGACCACAGCATCCATCAAAAACAGCAGAGTCGTTTCCGCTTTGGACAGCTCCTCTGCGGTCGCATTCGGATGCATCAGGTCCACCGCCGACTGATATCGGTCATACGCTTCACGGTATTCGGCAATGCTTGCTCTGCATTCTTCCTCCAGACGCACAGAATCCTCATAGGTCGGGATATAGGAATGGATCTCCTCAAACAGGCGGGCAGCCTCCTCTTTTTGTTCTAAAGTCGGCAGCGTCATCAGATTGCAGGCCTTAATATAATCTTCTTTGATCTGATCCAGGTGAGAAACGATCATACGGCAGCGGTTAAGATACTCGACGGCTTGGGGGTAATCCGGGTCATATTTGAGCACCGTCTCAAACCAATGCACCGCATTGTTCCAGTCCTCTTCGGTCACAGCGGTATCCATGGTGGCTTTTGCACGGTCGAAACGGACCTTGGATGCGTGCAGGATCATATCGGTATGGTACTGCAGCAATCTTGCTTTCAAGCCATCATCGCCGAGATTATCCGCGCAGGAATATGCGCGCAGAAAGTAGGATTCATCCTTGAAATTACGGGTATATTGAGAAAGTTCGGTGGTATTGCGCAGATGCAGCTTTGCAAGTAGCTTACCCAGGTAAGCATACGGCTCATTCGGGTCCTGAAAGAGTGCCTGATCGCAATACTGATCGCCTTTTACAAAGTCACCGTCGTTTAATGCCATATATGCATTGGCGATAAAAGGTGCGATGGCACCCTCGCCCATCTTGATCTGTTTACCGCAGCGCAGGCAGAGCTTGGTATGACCGAAGTCCATCCATTCGGTACTGCCGCAGGTTTCACACAACATATCGTCACATCCTTTTTCAGTCATTACTACCATTATATCACATCTAAACGGCAAGGTCAATTGAAAACCCGGATGGATGTCGCATGGGGGAAAAACGATTGACAAATACGCCGGAAGTGGTATAATAAAACTGCTGCAAGATAAATTTCAAGAAATCCGAAAAGTATATTTAGGGATTGGAGGTGAATTGTTATGATGAACTATATTTCACCCGAAGATGTTAAGATAATTGATAGTGTAGATTGGCTTGCACTAATGGACGAATATCAACGAAAATTTGGTGTTGATTTCCCTTTATTCAGTTATCAGGAATTTCGATCCGATGGAATCCGCCCTGCCGGTCAGGTTTATATCGATACACTGCAAGAAGCGCTGAAATCTAATAAACCGTATCAATGCAAAACGAAATGGCGTACCGTTGACGAGATTTTGGAAGAGCACGGATTGCTCGATAAATAGTTTTATCGTCCACAATAGGAAAGCACCTACAAAAGTAGGTGCTTATTTATATGCAAAAACAAACCCGGATGGGCTTTCCATCCGGGTCATGATTATTTACTTCGTTTGCCCATCACATGCAGCGATGCGAACACCGCCGAAAGGATAAAGATCTCGACCGGCAGCAACAGCGTATTTTTTAAAAGGCTCTTGCCCAGATAATACAGATACGCCTGACCGACCATCATGCTGCTCCAAAGGCAGCCGAGCGCGACATTGACAAGGTAGTTGACAAGCACCTTTGCCACAATGATGCGCGGCAGCGTGACCTTGGTCCGATAGAAAAACAGCCCGTAGATAAAGCAGCCGAGCATACTCGAAAGGGTATAACCGAAAAAGTAACCGCCGTCCGGGTGCATCAGATAGCCGATGATATCCCCCGCGAAGCCTGCCGCCATACCGACAAGCGGACCGCCGATGGCACAGTACACGGCTTTGGGCAGAAAGGTGAAGAACACCTTTAAGTTATCGCCAAGCGGAATAAAGAAATTGGAGATGATGATGGTGACCGCTAAAAGCAGCGATACGGTGGTCAAGGTACGCAGATTGTGAAATTCTGCGGCGGCGGACTGCCAGAAGTTTTTGGTCAGCGGATTGCCCTGCGTTTCAAGGGCCAGTTTGGATAATACGGATCTTGCCATAAAAAATAAGCCTCCTTCTTGTATGAAACAAAGACAGAAAGCCCGATGTGAGTTTCCGCAGGCAGCGGAATATTCGACAGCGGGATGCGACCCACACACCGCAAGGGTATCCCCTTTTCGTCCGGCTGACAACTCCCCGTTCATCCGGCACTAAAACGCGCATGGATCTACTCTGTGATCTTGAAGTTATTATAGCACAGATCGTATGGTTTGTCAATAACTGCTTACAGCAGACCGCCGGACAGGCAGGTACATAAAGAAACATTTTACCAAACGGAAAGATGATATCTTCCCCTACGAATGATGCGAGGAGGTCAAAAAAGCACCTGTCAAAACGACAGGTGCTTTTTTCATTACATCTTGGAGATGGTTTCCATCACATAGTTACCGAATTCCTCGGTGGTGCAGCCGGTGTCACGACCGGTGATTTTTAATTTAGCCTCATCGAACATGCAGATATCGAGTGCTTTCTCGAGTTTTGCAGCCAGCGGCTGTTTGCCGATGTGGTTTAATAACATCACACCTGCACGCAGCATGGAACACGGATCAGCGAATTTATCGCGTCCTTCCGCTACCATACGCGGTGCGGAGCCGTGGATCGCCTCGAACATTGCGTATTTCTTACCGATGTTTGCACTGCCTGCAGTACCGACACCGCCCTGGAATTCCGCAGCCTCATCGGTGATGATATCACCGTACAGGTTCGGCAGAACGAATACTTCGAAATCTCTGCGGCGTTTTTCATCGACCAGTTTTGCGGTCATGATATCGATATACCAGTCATCGGTGGTGATCTCCGGATACTCTTTGCCGATCTCCTGGCACATTTTTAAGAATTTACCGTCGGTGGTCTTGATGATGTTTGCTTTGGTTACGATGGATACACGTTTTTTGCCGTTCTTTCTTGCATACTCATATGCCAGTCTTGCGATACGGTCGGTACCCTGAGAGGTGGTAACGGTGAAATCTACAGCCAAGTCCTCGGTGACGTTCATACCTTTGGAGCCTAAAGTATAGGCACCTTCGGTATTCTCTCTGAAGAAGGTCCAGTCAATGCCTTCACTCGGTACTTTGACCGGACGCAGGTTACAGAACAGATCGAGCTGTTTACGCATTGCAACGTTTGCACTCTCGATATTCGGCCACGGATCGCCTGCACGCGGTGTGGTGGTCGGGCCTTTTAAGATAACGTGGCAGGATTTGAGTTCTTCTAAAACATCGTCCGGGATCGCCTTATTCGCTGCAACACGGTTTTCGATGGTTAAGCCTGCGATCTCTTTGAATACGACTTTGCCTGCTTTGACCTCATCCTCCAGCAGATAGCGCAGTACGCGCTCGGTTTCGTGGGTGATGACCGGACCGATGCCGTCACCGCCGCAAACGCCGATCACGATGGTGTCGAGTGCGTCATAATCTACGAAATCGCCCTGTGCTTTCATTGCTTCCACGCGCTCAAGCTGCTCGCGGATCACTTTTAAGAAATGTTCACTTGCTTTGGATAATTCCATGATATATGCTCCTTCGAATTTGATGTCTTTATTTTTCGCTGCTTACGGTATAGTTGAGCAGACCGCCTGCCAGCAGGATATCTTTCGCTCTGCCGGAGAGGTTTGCTTCAACCGGGATCTCGATATCAGCGGTGAGATTCAAGAGTTTCATGTCAGCGCCCTGCTCGATGTCACGGCGAACGTGTCTGAGCTGCAGGATATCGCCTTCCTCGATCTTATCGTAATCCTCCTCGTTGACAAAGGTCAGCGGCAGGATACCTGCGTTGATGAGGTTGGAACGGTGGATACGTGCAAAGCTCTTTGCAACAACGGCTTTCACGCCCAGATACAGCGGCACGAGTGCCGCATGCTCACGGGAGGAACCCTGACCGTAGTTGGAGCCGCCGATGATGATACCGCCGCCCTGTGCTTTTGCGCGCTCCGGGAAGGATTTATCGCAGACTGCGAAGCAGAACTGGGACAGATACGGAATGTTGGAGCGATACGGCAGGATCTTTGCACCTGCCGGCATGATATGGTCGGT
>JBGUUN010000245.1:0-6101 GCA_045133555.1 Oscillospiraceae bacterium | reverse complement strand
ATGCTCATGTTGAGCAGTTCCAGGAATAAAGCAGCCATTTTCATTCCTCCTCATATGCGTCGATCATTTGACGGATCTTTTTAACCTCCTCGGCAGACAGTTGTTTACGCTTGGTAAATGCGGCCAGAAACGCCGGAAGCGATCCATCAAAGGTTTCTTCCACAAACTGTTCGCTTTGCATCCCGTCAAAATCCTCTTTGCTGATCAAAGCGGTGACGGTACCTCTGGTATTCGCAAACAGCCCGCGGTCACACAGTTTTTTGAGTACGGTGTAGGTGGTGGACTTCTTCCACTCCAACTGCTCGGCGGCAAGTCTGGCCAACTCACCGGATGAAAGCGGCGCATGCTCCCAGATGATTTGCGCAAAGCGGGTCTCAACCACACCTAATTTTGTTTCTGTCATTTTGTCATTCCTCCTTTGGTCTATTGGAAATAGACTTCCTGTAAGTTTATTCTATCATAAATAGACCGATTTGTCAAGAGGAATTTGCTTTATTCTCGATATAATAAAAACGGCTGTCGAGTGTTTTGCCCGGCAGCCGTTTTTTATTAACCTAAGGATTCCATTTCGGTGATCAGCTCATCGAATTTGGCGATGGCAGCTTTGATCGGAGCTGCGGTGGACATATCGATGCCGGCACCTTTGAGCAGCGAGATCGGATCTTTGGAGCAGCCGCCTTTTAAGAAGTTCTTGTATGCCTCAACAGCTTCAGCTCCGCCGTTTTCGATGCGGTCGGAAAGTGCGATCGCAGCGGAGTAGCCGGTTGCATACTGGTATACATAGTAGTTGTAGTAGAAGTGCGGGATACGTGCCCACTCGATTGCAATGTCCTCGTCCACAGCAACATGCTCACCGAAGTACAGCTTGTTTAAGTCATAATATACTTTGGATAAGCTCTCTGCGGTCAGACCTTCGCCGCGTGCGGACATTTCGTTGGCAAGCAGCTCAAACTCCGCAAACATGGTCTGACGGTAAAGGGTCGCACGGTACTGTTCAAGGAAGTAGTTGATCAAGATCGCACGCTCATTCTTATCGGTGGTGATCTTTAAGAGATGGTTCATTAAAAGTGCTTCGTTACAGGTGGAAGCAACCTCCGCAACAAAGATCACATAATCGCTGTCACAGACCGCCTGTGCATGGTTGGAATAGTAGGAGTGCAGTGCATGGCCCATTTCATGTGCGAGGGTGAATACGCTCTCCAAGTCCTCCTGGAAGTTTAACAGCACGTACGGATGCACATGGTTGCCGCAGGAGTAAGCGCCCGAGCATTTGCCTGCATTTTCGTATACATCGATCCAGCGGTTGTCAAAGCCCTCTTTCAAAAGTGCGATATAATCTGCACCCAGTACCGAAAGCGCATCCAGGACAAGCTGTTTTGCTTCCTCAAAGCTGTATTTTTTCTCAGAACGTGCGGTGATCGGTGCATACATATCGTACATGTGCAGTTCATCCACGCCCATCATCTGTTTGCGTAAGCCTGCGTAGCGATGCATTGCACCCATACCGTCATGTACCGCTTCGATCAGGTTGTGGTATACCGCAGTCGGTACATTGGTGGAATCCAAAGCTGCTTCGAGCGTATTCTGATATTTTCTTGCAGTTGCATTAAATTCCAGTGTTTTGATCTGGGATGCAAGCAGCGAAGCAGAGGTGTTTTTGAATTTGTTATAGGTTGCGTATAAGGTTTTGAAAGCGGATTCGCGCAGTACGCGGTCATTTCCCTGCATCATCGGGATATAGGTGCCGTGGGTCAGCGGATGCGGTTTGCCGTCTTTGTCGATAGCATCCGGGAAGGTCATATCCGCATTGTTGAGCATACCGTAGGTCTGCTCCGGAGCGGAGGTGACTTCACCCGCAAGTGCTAAAATACGCTCCTCCGCATCCGAAAGGATATGCGCTTTTCTGCGGCGGATGTTCTCGATGCTGCGGCGATAGGTCAAAAGCTCTGCTTTTTCGGCATAGAAACCTTCCAGCTGCTCGTCGGATAAAGAGAGCAGCTCCGGGGTCACGAATGCGGATGCTGCATTGACCGCAACACCGACACTCATGACCTGTGCACACATCTCCTGACCGGCTGCCTCACGGGTATCCTCGTCGCTCTTGCGGTATGCGTAGGTAGCAAGGTCATCGAATACCAAAGTGATCTCGTCATCAAGCTGCAGATAGGAAAGTAAGCCTTCTGCGGTAGAGAGTTTGCCGCGGTAGTTTTCGATTTTTGCCGGATATTCTTTTGCAGACTCCAAAGCATTTTTCCAGTCTGCTGCGGTTTCGTATAAGTCCTCCAAGCGCCAGGTATCGTTTACATTGATCTCGCTGCGCTCTAAAATTTTCTCCATATCGATTTCCTCCCAAGGTTGATTTGCTTGTATTATACCAGATATACTTTCCCCATACAATAGAAAAAATGTGAATAAAAATACGGTGCAGCAAAAACTGCACCGTGATTCTTATTTTCCGAACAGACCAAACTTTTTGTACGGTTCGGTCTTGACCGATAAAAGATTAAAACCGGTCGGCTCGATCGCTTTTTTAAGATCTTCCTCCGCAATCGCTTCATCACAGACGATGACCGTCTGTTTTTTAAGATGCGAGGAGGTGACCTTTTTGACCGGGAATGCTTTGCGCAGGGTATCGTTCATGTGGTTTTCGCACATAGCACACATCATGCCTTCCACTTCCAGGGTCATCTTGATCATGATCTTACTTCTGCTCCTCAAAGAATTTTTTGATGTTAGCTAACAGCTCTTCAACCTCGATGCCGTGAACCAGACAAGCCTCTTCCAAGGACTCGTGAACGGAGGACGGACAACCGATGCAGTGCATACCAGCCTGCATTAAAACAACAGCAACACCGCGGTCATAGGACAGCAGCTCGCCCATGGTGGTTTCTTTGGTGATTTCCATCTTGTAATACTTCCTTTCGTGTCAGACTTTAAGTATATCGAAATACTCCACTTTGTATTATAACAGATTAGTACGGATTTTGCAAGAGGAAACCGCCCGGAATTATTTGGTTTGTTTTCGTTTGCGAACAATCCGATAACCGGCGATACCGATAATCGAAACCGCTGCTATGATTCCATAAACCACATTACTTGAAGTGGTGGTGATTTTTGCTGATTTTGAGAAGTCTTTGTTTTGTGCTGCTTCGATATTATCGAACAGACCGATATTACCACCGTAAATTTCGGGATCATAAGGACTGTTTTTTAATCGTTCGTTTTTGTCTAAGGAACAGTTGATCATCTCGGTTAGATTTAGTGTGTTGCGGCTGCGTGCAGACAAGTAGGTGTTTACCGATTCCGGAAGATAGGTATCGCCACCGTCAGGAAACACAGATTCATTTTCAAACACGACATAACGCATTGCTTCATCTGCAAGGATCAGTACAGGATTTAGTCCATTAGCCACATACTGTGTTAAATCTTCTCCGAGCGAACCGTCATCTTCTTCGCAATAGGGTTGATAAGTACTGTATGTCCATACACTGTTTTTCAGCCGAAAGGATGCATGGCCGATTGGCTTCCCATTCTTGGCAAGCACGGCACAGTAAAATTCGGCATTTTCCTGCATCTCTTGCAAAGTGATATCCGGATCGGTGATATCTGAGGTTTTATAAATCGGAATCCAATGTAGGATCGAATCTGCTTCGGAGGGGGAAACATAATCCTCTGTGCCGGAATGATTGGGAAACTGTCCTAAAAGAGTTTGTTCGTCCGGTTTTTCTGCAACTGCGGATACTGGGATCAGAAAGGTTGTTACGGATAAAATGATTGCACAGAAGGTGAATAAGAATTTTTTCATATTCGTGTACACCTTGACTTTCGTGTTGATCGTGTAATTATATTGTAACACAAATATATGAACGACCTTTTGCTTTTCTTGTGTATGTTTTGTTAATGATTGAGCAGATATATTTTAGTTAACACAATTCGAATGAGATCATCTGTGACACCAAACTTTTTGTACGAGCCTCTTGAAATAGCGTTGTTTATCCTGTATAATAATAAAAAGGGAGTTGCTCCCGTATAAAAATGGAGGAAATTTATTATGTTAACTGCAAGACGCATCACCAAAGACGAGCTTGCTAAAACCGGCGAGCTGTTCCGCATCGCATTCGAATTCCCGGATCCGAACGCGGAAGATAACGAGACCATGCTCAAAAAACTGGAAGAAAATCCGGATAGCCGCAGAGCTAAATTCGCAACCGAGAAATGGGCTGCTTTCGACGAAGAAGGCAATATGGCTGCATGGATCGGCGGCGCACGTTACTTTGCAAACTTTGATGGCACCATCTTCCCGATGAGCGGCATCGGCGGCGTATCTTCTCTGCCGCAGTACCGTCATCAGGGCGGTATCCGCAAATGCTTCGAGCAGCAGCTTCGTGCAAACTATGACGACGGTGTTGTATTATCCTACTTATATCCGTTCTCTACCAAATTCTACGGTAAATTCGGTTATGAGCCGACCGGTAAGGTTGCTTATTATACCATCCCGCTGCGCGGCATCGATAAACAGAATGTCGGCGGTACCGTAAAACCGCACTACATGGGCAGCTGCAAAGAGGACATCATTAAAGTTTATAACGACTACATGAGCAAATTTAACTTTGCCTGCGCTCGTGATGAGTACGACTGGAAATACTTAGATACCAGCGATATGTCCAAGTCCGGTCAATATATCTATGTTTGGTACAATAACGAAGGTGAAGCTAAAGGCGTTATCGGCTTCAAGAAAGACAAAGATAAAGTTGAAAAATTCAACCTGCAGACCGGTAATATGTTCTGGTATTCCGATGCAGAGGGCTTACGCGGCTTACTCGAATTTGCACGCGGCTTTGAGGTTTACTACCGTAACCTGATCATCAAAGTACCGGCGGATGCTCCGATCAATGCATATGTTCGTGAGTGGGCTATGTATCCGCAGGAGTGTGCTGTATACTCCATGGGTATGGCTCGTGTTATCAATGTTACCGAAATTCTGAAAGCTGCGAAATATCGCGGCTGCGGCGATATCAAAATCGCTGTTAAGGATGATTTCCTGCCGGAGAACAACAAAACCTTCGCAGTTACCTTTGAAAACGGCAAAGCTACCGAAGTGGCTGCTACCGAAGAAGCTGCGGATGTTGAGATGGACATCGGTGTTTTCTCGAAATTTATCTATGGTGATAAAGATGTATTCTTTATGCCGGAGTATCCGGGTGTGAAGATCAACTGCTGTGAAGAAAAATGGCAGAAAGTATTCTATCCGAAACCGTTATTTATCTTAGATATGTTCTAATCTTTTGAACCAAAGACCGATCGATTGCATAAACTGTCCTATCAAAATAGGAAAGGGTGAGTTTCATGCAGACGATCGGTCTGTTTTTTGCGCTTTTTTTCAGTTTGTTGGGTTTGACGGCGATACTTTTGCTTTTGATCGGATGGCAATATCGCAGCAGGCAGCCGGCAAAGGTAAAAATCGTGATCCTGCCGGGACAAAATGAAAAGCTTGAATATACGCTGCGTGCGCTGCGTCATCTGCAGGGAAGAGGTTTTTTGGATATTCAGGGGATCGAACATCGCGGAACATAAAAAATAACTTGCCAAACTGTATTTCTTTCTGCTATAATAGTAAGAAGACATGGCAGAAAGGAAGTGGCAGATTGGCGGCAGCAGTAAATTTTGAACAGCTTGTTGGTACGGTCGAGGAGATCACATTTCAAAGTGAAGAAAGCGGATTCACCGTACTGCATCTCTCGGATGCATCGGGCGAAGATATCTGCGTGGTCGGTACTTTGCCGGGTGTCAGCATTGGAGAGGAGTTAAAACTCACCGGAAGCTATACCACACATCCGGTCTACGGCAGACAGTTCAAAGCAGAGCTGTTTGAACGCCATATGCCGGCACAGGCAAATGCGATCTATCGCTATCTGGCTTCCGGTGTCATCAAAGGAATCCGTTCTTCGACCGCAAGAAAGATCGTTGACCATTTCGGTGACGATACCTTGCGTATTTTGGAGGAGCGTCCGGAACGCTTGTCCGAGGTCAAAGGTATCTCGGAGAAAAAGGCAGCGGAGTATATCAAGGGCTTCCGTGAGCTGTTTGCGGTACGTACACTG
>JBGUUN010000244.1:0-2092 GCA_045133555.1 Oscillospiraceae bacterium | reverse complement strand
GCGGACTGAAAGGTTTATGCCGCATAAAACGGCGGCATCCGATCGCATATAGCCAACCTGTAAAGACCAAAAGGAGGGATTGCGATATGACGGACAAAGAATTTAAGCGGTTGAGCCGTGCTCAACTGATTGATATCATATACGAATTGCAATTAAAACAAGAAGAGCTGGCTGCGGAAAATGAGAGGCTGTCGAAAGCCTTAGCGGATAAAAGACTTCGCATCAGCCAGGTCGGCAATCTTGCCGAAGCTGCTCTGGAAATCCATAATGTCATGCAGACTGCACAGGAAGCGGCCGAGCATTATTTGGAAGAAGTACGGCTGCGTGTAGACAACGAAGAACAGCTGATTTTAAGTGAGGCAAAGGAAAAAGCAGCTGCGATCCTAGCAAAAGCGGAGAAAGAGGCCACAATGCTTACCGTACACCCAAAAGAACGGGAAAACGAGTATGATTCGGTAATCGATACCATCTTAAATAAGTATCGGCGTGACGAATAAAACACAGGTGAAAACGCATGAAGCATATAAAAAAAGGGGCGGTATCTCTGCCGACCAAACAGCAGGTCGAGGCAGAAAGAAAACGCTACCGCCGTCAAAAGGCATATAATAAGGCGCTGAGCGGAACGGTCTATGTTCTGACCATTGTTGCAGCAGTTTCGGTTTTGATCGCAACGCTGATCATCCCGGTCCTTCAGATCGAGGGAACGAGCATGGAACCGACCTTAGTAAACGGAGATATCGTTTTACTTACCAAGACCACGAATTTTGACAGAGGTGAGCTTTGCGGCTTTTCATGGAACAATAAATTGCTCATCAAGCGCGTGATCGGCATACCCGGCGATTGGATCGAGATCGATGCCAAAGGCGTAGTGTATCTCAACGGTGAAAAGTTGGATGAGCCGTATGCTAAGCAGCTTTCGATCGGCGAATGTGATCTGGAGTTTCCGTTCCAGGTGCCGCAGGAACAGTATTTTGTATTGGGTGATATGCGGGAAAGTTCTATAGATTCACGCAATACCCTGATCGGATGTGTCGCAAAAGATCAGATCGTCGGAAAAGTATTTTTCCGGATCTGGCCATTTAAGACGGTTCGACATTTTTAAGAAAGCAATTACGACGAAGGACGAATGGTTATGGGAATCGTTGAACAGTATTTGTTACAACTGAAAACAAAAAAGCGCCGATGGCGGCGTACTGCAGCGGTTCTGACGGCATTATCGCTCCTTGTTGCGGTCGGCGTTTCGTGGAATTTGCGTATGACAGGTATTACCCTTGCAAATGACGCTTGCTGCGGTTACGACGAACATCTGCATACAGAAGCATGTTTGGTTCAAACCGCGTTACTTTGCGAACTTGAGGAACAGGTTTTACCGATATCAGACATCGAGTCCGCAGGAGAAGTGATACCGCATATCCATGAGGAAGAATGTTTCCTCTGGGAAAACCGATGCGGATATGAGGAACATATTCATGACATCAGCTGCTACAGTGACATGAATGCGGATGTTGAGACGCAGTTGGATTGGCAGGCAATGTTTGACGGCTATCCGTATACGCAGAATCTGCGCAAGGATCTGGTCGGCATTGCAAAGACGCAGGTCGGATATACCGAAAGTGCAGATAATTTTGAGGTAGATGCTGTCGGTATACGGCATGGATATACCCGATACGGTGCATGGTACGGAGCCCCTTATAACGAATGGTCGGCAATGTTTGTATCCTTCTGTTTAAGTTATGCGGGAGCTGACTTAAGTGAATATCCCATCAGCTCCGGTGCGGATACAATGGCAGTACTCTGGGACGGTATGGGGAGATTTGTTTCGGTCGGGCAGCACGTTCCGCTTGGCGGCGATCTGGTATTCTTAAACAACAATACCGTAGGCATTGTGACCGAAGTACAAAACGCGACGGTCTATGCTATCTGCGGTGATGTAAAAGGTGCCGTGAGTCCGATCATACTTTCTTTGCAGGATGCGTCTGTTGTTGGCTGGGGCGTGATAGATGCATCTGTGGCGGAAGATGTTCCGGCAGATGAGGGGATCTTTGAGGAATATCCGGACAATGCGCCTCTTTTTGAAGAAGAGCTTACCGAG
>JBGUUN010000243.1:0-4391 GCA_045133555.1 Oscillospiraceae bacterium | reverse complement strand
TCGGTATGCTCTGCCGCGGCAAGAAGTGCATTCTCCTTCGGCAATGCAGCCGAATCCGGGAAGTCGATACCGTTTTGTCTGGCATCGTGCCACAGCGACAGCACACTGCCCATCGCCACATTGACCGCACCGTCGGTCATCGCATAGTATCGCTTGCAGTCGGAAAGCATCGCAATGATGCGCGCATCCACCTTGACCGGTGCGATGCCGGCATGGTCATTGACCGTCTTGAGGTTTGCAATGCCCTCATAGTCGTTGTAGATATCGAACAAGCGATGATATTCCATCAGCGCATCGTGGATCTCATTTGCTTTTGCTTCAAATGCCTGCTTGCTCGGTGCATACCCTAAGACGGTGGTCACGGTATCGAATGCTTCCAAAAAGGTCGCCTGATAGCGCTCGGGTGCGGTTTCTTTTTGCGTGCATCCCGTTACGAGCAGCATAACAAGCAGTAAAGATATCAGTCGTTTTATCATAATTCCTCCATCAAAAAACGGGTCGGATAACCGACCCGCATGATGTTAGTTCTTTGCTTTCTCGATCAGATGCATGAATCCGCCGACAGCGATGGTAACGCTGGAAGCTAAATCTGCCTCTGCAACATTGGTGGTCTCGGTCAGCGCAATACCGCTTGCCTCATCTAAGGTCTTACCGCAGATGTAGGAGGCAAAGGATGCAGCCTGCTCATACCACTCATATTTGCTGCCTGCATATGCTTTCATACCGTAGTCCTCACCCAGTTCATTCTTGGTCAGGAATGCGGTGTACGGTTTGGTGCTGACGATACCTGCATCATCAAATTTCACCTCGATGGATAAAACATCAAAGATCGCGCTGGAGATCACATCACCGGTGAAGGTGATTGCCGCCATATCGCCGGACAGAGAAACATTACCCTCCGCATCTGCAGAAGCATCGCTGCCGGATTTGGAGTGTGCGGTAACCAGTTTGATGGTATCGCCTTTCTGTGCGCCCAGGTGCGCTGCATTTGCAACCGCTTTCTCGATCGCATCCACATAGCCGCCGATGTAAATGGTTGCGGTGGACGCTAAATCCGCATCTTTTGCGTAGCCGGTCTCATCCACAGCACCTCTTTTTAACTGTTTTACGGTCTTGCCGCAAGCATACTCAGCCAAAGCTGCCGCCTGCTCGTTCCACTCGTATTTGCTGCCGCCGTAAGCTACCATGCCGTAATTCTCCCCCAGCTCGTTTTTGGTCTGCAGTGCTGCGGTCAAGTCGGTGGTGATCACGCCCGCGGTATCAAAGTTGCTCTCGCTGCCGAATGCGTCGATCACACAGGAATCGATCACTCCGTTGTCATCAACGGTAACCGCAACATAGGTCAGATCATATTTTACAGCACCTGCCGCATCAGCGGAAGCGGATTTGCTGCCCTTTAAGCTGGAAACAACTGCCAAACCGGTTTTTACCGGACCGGAAGTGATCTCCTCGGATGCGCCGCAGCCGGTGAACATACAGGTCATCAGCAGCATTGCCAGTACAACACAGATCAGTTTTTTCATGCTTATCCTCCTTGGTATTCGCAGCCAAAGCAAGCCGCAAAAACACACTTTTTATCTCGATGAATTAACTTTCGGTTTAATAACCCACAACTTCTATATTATATCATTATGCCCCCCAAAAGTCAAGAATAAAAGCATAGACAGAATAAGGCAATTATGGTATAATATAGATGAATCAAAAGGGAGGTTATACTATGAAAAAGATTTTATGTATCGGCAACAGCTTTTCGCAGGATGCAACGCATTTTCTGCATCAGATCGGCGAAGCGGCAGGCGTTGAAAGCAAAGTCGTCAACCTGTGTATCGGCGGCTGTTCTTTGGAGCGCCATTACAAAACCATCACCAATGAAATTGCAGACTACGAATATGAATTAAACGGCGTATGGGACGGCGAATTCACCACCCTTTCCAAGGTACTTGCAGAGGAAGAATGGGATATCATCACCATCCAGCAGGCAAGCCACGAAAGCGGCTGGCTGGATGCATATGAGCCGTTTGCAGGACACATCTTGACATATCTGAAGGAAAAAGCACCGAATGCCAAGATCATGCTGCACCAGACCTGGGCGTATGCAAAGGTATGTAATCACCCGAACTATCCGCGCTATAACTGCAATCAGCAGGAGATGTATCAGAAAGTCATCCATGCCTATACCACGATCTCGGAGAAATACGGTATCCCGATGATCCCCAACGGCAGATTGGTACAAAAACTGCGCGAAACCGAAGTTTTCTCGGAGGAAAACGGTACCGCTGCCATCTGCAGAGACGGTTTCCATATGAGCTACGTCTACGGCAGATACGCTGTGGCTTGTATGTTTGCTAAGGTCATGTTCGGCATCAAGCTCGAAGGCAACAGCTATATCCCGCAGACCACCTATGCACCGGACTTTGTTTCGGATGCGCAGATCCTTGCTATGATCCGCAAAACCGTGGATGAATTTGAATAAGAACAGTTAGTCTAAGATAACCGATAGATAAAAATAACCGGCGACGGGAAGCTCCCGCCGTCGGTTTTTATTTTTGATCAGATAAAGAACTTGCGCTCTAAAGCTTCACGCGCAGGACGGAAGATGCCAAGCACGATCAAGGTCAGTCCCAAAAGGCCGAATACCAATACCGGGTAATAAGACCAGCCGATGAAATGTACCATGACAAAGGTTTCCTGCATCAGATATTCGGTCAGCAGCATAAGTCCGCCAAACAGCAAAGAAGCGCCGCCGATGATAAAGAATCCCGCCTTTTTCAAATAGCATAACAGCACCGTGACCGCCGTTGCGATCAATGCCATACCGCCGACCACCGGGAATGCAAAGCTTAAAAACCATCCGCCGCCGGTATACAGATCAATATACAGCAGATAGACTGCAGCCGCTGCAAAATCACACGGTACAAAAATGATCGGATGCGGCTTTTGAAACCATGCCGGCAAAACGATCAGGATATAGCTTAAAATCAGTCCGCCGACAACATATCCCGACCAGGTGACCCTGCCGGAAAACTGCAGATCGATCACCATAACGGTGGACAACAAAAGCAGATAAGCCGCTGCGGTGATAATATGCTTCAGCCAAAAGCGGCTTTTCTCCTCCGGATAACGCTCCTTCGGATACAGCGGCGCCGCTTCCGGCTGCTTGATATCGGGATGATACACCCTAACGCCGCACAGCGGGCATTGTTTTTCGGTATCTGCGAGCTTCACGCCGCAATTTACACAGTACATAGTTTATTCCTCCGAACGGTTGCTCTGCACAGTAGGACAAATGCCAAGCTCCCGCAATACACGGTAAAAATAGGTTTCCAGATTCGGTTCCTTAATGTTGCGGATAAAGTTGATGTATAATGTATCCTCATAGGACAGCACACCGCAGTTATACGGTGCTGCCGCCTGCACACCTAAGATAAAATCCATCCGCTTCACATACGGTTTCATCTCCTGCGGCAGCTGCACCGCACCGAGATTGGATAAGGATAAACAGGATTTACATTCGCCTACCGAGTCAAATACGGCTTTCATCACCATATTTTTGATAAACAGCGGCATCACACGCACCGCAACGAATCGTTCACTCTTGACGTTGACCTCGATTTTCATGCTCATCTGTTTTTTGGTGATCTCGGCGCCCATCTTATGCTTGATGATGTCACAGATCTCCTCAAAAGAGTATTCTCCAAGCTGCGGTAGGATCTCCGGTGTGGTATACATCGCAAAGTTGCGCAGGGTCTTGCTGTCAAACAGCTTACGCAGATTGACCGGAATGAGCACCTTGACCGGTCTGCGCTTTTTTTGATCCGGCACGGTATCCTTCTGCAATTGCTGCAGTGCCTGCATCATCACCGCAGTTAAGAAGTTGGTCAGGCTGACTTTATATTCATGCGCCTTATCCAGCATCTCTTTGACCGGCACGGTAAAACAGGTCAGATGCAGAAAGCCGTTTTCCTCCGGCGTACCGGAAAGCTGCCATGCGGTATTTTCTTTCCGGCTTGCCGCAAGCGCACCGGAATTCTTGCCGAAGCTGTCCTCAAGCTCCTCCTCGGAAGGCTCCTCGAGTCGTCCGAGCACACCGTGCTGCGCCGGAATACGGATGTCATAGCGCTGCTGCAGATATTCCGCCACCAGGCTCTTTAAGAAGATCAGTCCGCCGTTGCCGTCGGTCAGCGAATGGAAAAATTCCGTCGCTATGCGGTTTTCGTACACCAATACACGGAAGGCGCATTTACGGATCTCGGCATAGGACATCGGGGTCAGCGGGTAGCTTTTATCCTCTCGGATATCCGGGACTTTGGAAAGCTGCTGCAGATAGTACCAGAACATACCCTTACGCAGTCTTGCCGCAATGGACGGGAATCTGCGCACCGTGACATCCA
>JBGUUN010000242.1:0-1835 GCA_045133555.1 Oscillospiraceae bacterium | reverse complement strand
TATCGGTATAACCGCCGTGACGGTTGACATTCTGCTGAATAAAGTCGATTTTGACGTTCAGACGTTCCTCAACTGCCTGATTGCGGGCAAATGTTGCGTCGTTGACAACGTCACCGTTTGTTGCCTCGGCGATAAATTCCGAGGAAGTATCAAGGTCACCTGCGCGAACCATAAAACGGACAGTCTGACCACCCAGGTCAAGGTCTGCGGGAAGATCGTCCTTCACACCGGAACGACCGTTGTCCTCCACAATCTCCTCGGCATCTGTGACAGCCGCTGTTGTGCCGACGGCATTGGTTTCTTTGGTTTCGCCGGAACCTGCATCACCGCATGCGGAAACCGCACCTGCAACAGCAAGAACGGCAAGCATCATGGAAAGCGTTCTCTTGTTCATATGTTTGTTATTCCTTTATTAAATATTAAATTTTTTATACAAGACCATTTTCATCGCGCAGAAGCTTTCTGCCCATCAGAACACCCATCACGGATGCCATCATCAGACCTCTTGTCCAACCGGAAGAGTCACCGAGACAGTAGAGACCCTCAATCGAGGTTCGGAAATCAGTATCCATTTTGACGCGGTTGGAATAGAACTTCAGCTCCGGTGAGTAAAGCAGCGTTTCATTGGACGCAAAACCCGGAACAACGTAATCAACCGCCTGAATAAAGCCGATGATGTTCGTCATGGCACGGTACGGCATCGCGGCGGTGATATCCCCCGCAACAGCATCGGGCAGCGTCGGTTTGACGTTGGAGAACGCAAGCTCCTTCTGCCACGTGCGCTTACCGTCCAAAATATCGCCAAAGCGCTGCACCATGATGTGACCGGCACCCAGCATATTCGTCAGCTCACCGACCTTTTGCGCATAGGCGATCGGCTGGTTGAACGGCTCCGTGAAGTTGTGCGAACACAGAATGGCGAGATTCGTGTTCTGGGATTTGAGTTCCTTGTAGGAATGTCCGTTTACGACTGCAAGATTGTTGTCGTAGTTTTCCTGCGCAACAAAACCGCCGGGATTCTGACAGAAGGTTCTCACTTTGTTCTTAAAGGGCTTCGGATATCCGATGAGTTTCGATTCATAAAGGACTTCATTGATGTCCTCAATAATCTCATTGCGGACTTCGACACGCACACCGATGTCGACCGTACCCGGCTGATGTGCAATATGATGTTCATTGCAAAGTTTCTCAAGCCAGTCAGCACCGCGTCTGCCGGTTGCGACGATTGTATGGCGTGCGGAAATCTCAAAATCGGATTCTCTGCCCATGCTGTGATGCACGGAAATTCCGCGGCAGCAATCATTTTCCAAAATCAGATCGGTACATTCATACCCGAACAGAATCTCAACGCCATGGTCGATCAGCCAGTTTTGAATTGCACCGTACAGCTCCTGCGCCTTTTCCGTACCGAGATGACGAATCGGACAATCTACGAGCTTTAATCCGGCATGAATGGCACGGCGGCGGATCTCCTTGACCTTATCGGGGTTGCTGACACCTTCCACGTGCGGATCAGCACCGAAATCGAGGTAGATCTGATCGGTATAATCGATCATTTCCTGCGCAAAGTCATAACCGATCAGATCGGGCAGAACACCGCCGACCTCCGCTGAGAGGGATAGCTTACCGTCGGAAAATGCACCTGCACCGGAAAATCCCGTCGTGATATGACAGTAAGGCTTGCAGTCTACACATTGATGCGTCACTGTTTTCGGGCAGCGGCGCCGTTCGATCGGCTGACCTTTTTCGACAATGATGATCTTTCCTTTGTACGGCACTTCTGCACGAAGAAGCTCCAATGCGGAGAATATACCCGCAGGTCCCGCACCGACAAT
>JBGUUN010000241.1:0-1762 GCA_045133555.1 Oscillospiraceae bacterium | reverse complement strand
GCCATGACCGACCAACGGGACCACGGTTTGATACCGGAGGCTAAGATGTTACAGCCCTGTGCATACACGATCTCGGTGTCTTTGGATACGGTCTGACGGATACCGTCAAGTAAGGTGATCGCCTTGAAGCCTTTCGGATCACGGGAGTAGTCACCCAAATTCGCACGGTCAGCGGTCGGGCCGACAACGGCGATCTTCTTTAAGTTTTTGGAAAGCGGAAGGATATTGTCCTGGTTTTTTAATAAGACAGCACCGCGGCGTGCGATTTCCAGAGAATCGTTTAAGTGTTCTTCACAGCGGATGACCTTTTCGGAGAGCGTTTCATCCACATACGGATTCTCAAACAGTCCGAGCATGAATTTGACGCGCAGCATACGGCGTACCGACTGATCCAGATCTTCCATCGAAAGTAAACCTTCCTCGATCAGTTCGGTGAAGTATTTGCGGTAATCCTCCTGCGAATAATCGGCAAACTGCAGATCAACACCGGCTTTGACCGCTTTGACCAAGGCTTCTTTCGGCGTTGCAGCGGAGTAGTGTGCGGTATGCTGCATGATGATCGCGGTCATGTCCGCACGGACAAAGCCCGGCATACCCCAGCGGTCACGCAGAATTTCGGTCAAAATTTCGTGGTCGGAGATGACCGGAACGCCGTCGATCGAGTTATAGGATGCCATAACATTGGTGGCTTTACCTTCCACGATTGCTTTTTCAAATACCGGCATTGCATAGGCATAAACATCATGACGTCCCATGGTGGACGGAGCACAGTTTAAGCCGGCAACCGGATTGCCGTATCCGGTGTAGTGCTTGAGTTCGGATGCGACTGCATCCGGACGGTCAATGCCGTCACCCTGTAAGCCTTTGACCACCTGTACACCCATTTCGGCGGAGAGATAGGTATCCTCACCGTAGGTCTCTTCGGTACGACCCCAGCGCGGATCACGTGCAAGGTCAAGTACCGGGTTCCAGGTTTCGTGGATGCCTAAAGAGCGGGCTTCTTTTGCAATGCCGCGTCCCATGCGGTATGCCAGCTCCGGTTCAAAGGTCTGGCCTAAGGTCATCTGCTGCGGATAGATGGTGCAGCCGTCCTGACCGACACCGTGCAAAGCCTCGGACGGGAATAAAAACGGGATACCAAGGCGGGTGTGCTCGGTAGCATAGCGCTGCAGGATATTGCGCGCACGTGCATCCATGCGGTGGGATTTCATGGTTTTCTGCAGATATTCGCGATCCTCCGCAGAGAGTTTCTCTATATCCATGGAGCGCATATCCTGACTGATCTCGTTGAATTTTTCTTCGATGGTCATGCGGGAAAGCAGATCATCGATACGGATTTCGATATTTTGAGTTGGGTCTTTGTAAAGCATTTCAGTCACCTCGTTTGATTGTTATAGTATAATAAATTTCCCTGATTTCATCATAGCACAACAGCAGACAAAAAAGCAAGCATATTCTTGCAATTTTATCTGCTGTTATTGCGTTTGGTTCAAATATAAGCGAAGGTTTTGAGTACGAAGATCCAGACAAAGATGGTAAGGATCGCAAGTGCTGTGGTAAAGACCACATACTGTGCGGCAAGCTCACCGTCACCGTCCATCTGCTGTGCCATGGTGAAGGAGGAAACGGCTGTCGGTGCACCAAACATGATGAGGATCGGAACCAACATTTCATTGCGGAAACCGACAAGTATTGCAAGACTGACCACCAAAAGCGGAGAGAGGATCAGTTTGCCGACAATACCGATCGAAAGCTGCTTGAG
>JBGUUN010000240.1:0-2672 GCA_045133555.1 Oscillospiraceae bacterium | reverse complement strand
AACAGCTTTTGAAGGCTCAACGGATATTTTCCGATAAAAAGGCCCAAAACCGCAAGGCTGATCATAACGATCAGCCCTGTGATGCATATTATTTTATTTTTCACTGTAGGTAAATCCGTAGAATGTTTCATAAAATTCATCGATCAAACTCCTGTAATCAACATCGGAGAGTTTATCCGGATGCAGGATATTGGCAAGCCAAAGTGAACCGAGAATACCGCTTGGTACCGGGCTATCCCAAGGCTCTGCATCGTTTGGAAGGCGATAGACATTACCGTTTGCAACAGCGGTGCAGGATGCAAGATTCGGGTCATTGGATACATCCTCAACGGTATAGGAAGCATCGGATGCAAGAATGATATATTCCGGGTCCCAGACCAGAAATTGCTCGTAGTCAATTTGAGCCCAATAGGTGTCGGTCAACCCGCCCGCAACATTGATGCCGCCGGCAAGGGAGATCATATCCGCCTGATACATGGCATTTCCCGCAGTCGAAAGAAAATCGGAATTACCGGCCAGATAAACGGTTGGGGCAGTAGTGTCTTTCATCAGATCTTCAAGCATCTGAGCCTGCTTTGTCATAAAGTCATTCAGACGTTTGGCTTCATCTTTACAGTTTACTGCGTCACCGACAAGAGAAATCATATTTGCCTGACGCTCTCGGTTTTCCGGATCGACAAACAATACCGGGATTTTAAGATCTTCCAACGCATCCTCCATCCCTTTAAGTTTCATTGGAAGGACAGCAAGATCGGGGGAAAGGGAAGCACAGAGCTCCAGATCCAGTTCTTTTGCAGTACCGATGCTTGGCAGCTGCAGAAGATGCGGAGCAGCCATTCCGTAAATCGGACGTTTGTCCGCCTGCGTTTCCACACCGACAAGCTTATCATCGATGTCCAGCGCGATAAACAAACTGGTGGTAATATAGTAGGAACTGAGCAGGCGCTCCGGTTGTTTTGTGATCTCAACGGTACGTCCCGCATGGTCGGTAACCGTAACAGGATAGTATCCGTCTCCGTTGTTCCCATCAGAGTCCGACTTGTCAACAGAGCATGCGCAAAGCGGCAGGCTCAATATAATTGCCAGAAGCAAAGTGATCCATTTTTTCATGCTGATTCTCCTCGTTGTATTCGAAAAACTATAACGAAATTATACCATATCCCCTTGTCAAAGTCAATGGAAAATGGTATACTGTATTTAGAAAATTCTGCGTATAAGGAGTTTGCAGTATATGATCACGATACAAAAATATGTCCGTGTACAAAGTCTGGAAGAGGCATATCAACTGAATCAAAACAGAAAGAACTGTATCCTTGGCGGTATGTTGTGGAAACGTCTGGGCAGAGGTAGTGTAAATACTGCGATTGATTTAAGTGACCTGGGAATTGATAAAATCGAGGAAACCGAAGATGCGTTTTCCATCGGTGCTATGGCAACACTTCGCGATATTGAAAAGCATGAAGCACTAAACCTTTACTCTTGCGGCGCTGTAAGCAATGCCGTTAAAGATATCGTCGGCGTGCAGTTTCGAAATATGGCAACGGTTGGCGGCAGTATCTGGGGACGTTTCGGTTTTTCGGATGTGCTTACCGTTTTTCTTGCTATGGACACCTATGTTGAATTATATAAAGGTGGTATGATCCCGCTGGAAGCATTTGCAAAAATGAAACCTGACAACGATATTCTGGTGCGTCTGGTCGTAAAAAAGACTGCCGGTAAATTCGTATACACTTCTATGCGCAATCAGCGTACCGATTTCCCGGTACTTGCCTGTGCGGTTTCGCAGATCAATGGGGAATACCGTGCGGTTTTCGGCGCACGTCCTGCAAGAGCTATGCTCATTCGTGATGAAAAAGCGCTGCTTGCCGATGGCGTTACGCCGGCATCTGCCAAAGCATTTGCGGATTACGCGGCTGAAATCGTACCGACTGCAAGCAATGTCAGAGCAAGTGCGGAATACCGTACGCATCTGGTCAAGGTATTGACTGCCCGCAGTTTACAGCAGTTAGGAGGTATTTAAGATGGATATCCAACTGAAAATAAACGGAAAATCCGTAACCGACCGAATCGATGCCGATCTGATCCTGCTGGACTTTTTACGAGCACATGGCTGTATGAGCGTAAAACGCGGCTGCGACACCTCCAACTGCGGATTATGTACAGTATTGATGGATGGAAAACCGATCTTATCCTGTTCGATGCTTGCTGTACGTGCAGCAGGTCATCATATCCAGACATTAGAGGGTTTACAGGAAGAAGCTTCCGAATTCATCGCCTTTATCGCCGATCAGGGTGCCGACCAATGCGGCTTTTGTAACCCCGGTTTTGTTATGAATACCATTGCTTTGCTCAGAGAAAATCCGGATCCTACTGACGATGAGATCCGTGCATTCCTTGCGGGAAATCTTTGCCGCTGTACGGGATATGAGGGTCAGCTCAGAGGTATTCGTGATTATCTGGACAGCCGTAAAGGAGGCATCAAGGATGAATGACAGAGAATATCGCACGGTAGGTAAATCTTACCGTAAAAAAGACTCGATGCAGCTTTTGCTCGGCAAACCGGTTTATGTCGATGATATTACTCCGAAAGACGCACTGGTAGTCAAAGTACTGCGCAGCCCGCATGCCAATGCAATGGTAAAGAAGATCAACACCGTGATCGCTAAAAAGGT
>JBGUUN010000239.1:0-1985 GCA_045133555.1 Oscillospiraceae bacterium | reverse complement strand
ACCGCATTCATCCGTGAACGCGGCACCAAGGTGATCGTGGATACCGACGGCGATGTATCCGAGATGATCCCGTGGCTGGAGCATGTGGGGGTAGAGGGTGTGCTGCCGCTGGAGCGTCAAGCAGGCGTGGATTTGAATGTACTGCGCCAAAAGCATCCGAATTTCTTATTCATCGGCGGCTTTGACAAGATGACCATGCGCCAAAGCGAGGATGCGATGCGTGCGGAGTTTGAGCGTCTGCTGCCGATCATGAAAATGGGTGGATATATCCCGAGCGTTGACCATCAGACGCCGCCGGATGTACCGTTTAAGCGCTATCATGTCTATGTGGCTATGTTAAAAGAATACGGTGAGAAAGCGGTAAAGGAGTGGAACAGATGAAAAACGATCGCAGATTCTGGTTGGCATTGACGATATTCAGTTTAATGGGGCAGATCGCATGGGTGGTCGAGAATATGTACTTAAATGTCTTTATCTACAAGACCTTTGCGGCATCTGCGGGCGATATTTCGAATATGGTGGCGGCATCCGCTGTGACCGCTACGCTGACCACGGTGTTTATGGGTGCGCTTTCGGATAAGCTCGGCAAGCGTAAGCTGTTCATCTGCGGCGGATATATCCTGTGGGGTATCTCCATCTTCGGATTTGTGCTGCTCAAAGCAGAATGGATCGAGGCAAATCTGGCGATGCTCGGCTCTGCCATGACGGTGGGTGTGACCCTTACCATCCTGCTCGACTGCATCATGACCTTCTTCGGCTCTACCGCCAACGATGCCGCATTCAATGCATGGGTCACCGATATGACCGACGAGAAAAACCGCGGCATTGCCGAGGGCATCAATGCAATGATGCCGCTTGTCTCGGTGCTGGTGGTATTCGGCGGGTTTATGTTTTTGAATCTCGATCTTCCGCAGAGTTGGACGGTCGTTTTCTCGGTCATCGGCGGTGCGACCTTTATCATCGGTGTTTTGGGCTTTTTCCTCATCAAGGAGCCGCCGCTGCAAAAGAGCAGTACCGACTATTTTGCGGATATCATGTACGGTTTTCTGCCGAAAACGGTGCGTGATAACGGCAGACTGTATCTGACACTTGCGGGATTTATCCTGTTCAACATCTCGATCCAGATCTTTATGCCGTACCTCATCATCTACTATGAAGTATCGCTTGGCATGACAAACTATGTCTTTGTTATGGCGCCTGCGATCATTTTAGCGGCGGTGGTCACGGTATTCTGGGGAAAATTCTACGATAAGAAGGGCTTTTTCATCTCGGGGCTTACCGCGATAGCAATGCTTTCGGCGGGATATATGCTGTTATATCTGACCAAAGCGACCTTGCCGGTCTTTATCGGCTCGCTTTTGATGATGAGCGGCTATCTGTCGGGTATGGCGGTGTTCGGTGCGACCATCCGTGACAACACACCGCTCGGAAAAGCGGGCAGATTACAGGGTGTGCGCATCTTCTCACAGGTGCTCATCCCGGGTGTCATCGGCCCGTACATCGGCAAAGCGGTGTTAAAAGGGGCTGAGGTGATCGTCGGCAATGACGGTACCGGCTCGTTTGTACCGAATGCGAATATCTTCTTGGCGGCCGCTGCGGTGCTGCTGCTTCTGCTGCCGTTTGTATTTCTGATGCGTGCGGATAAAAAAGAATAAAACCGATCAAGTCCGTTTGATACGGACTTGATTTTTTGTTCGCAAGAGTTGATCGATTGCACAAATGCAAGTTTGATATTTTGTTAAAAATATCAATTGATTTGATAGGTGTCCTATGCTATAATCAAATTGTAAGCAAGAAACCAATCGATGCCACAGGCAGAAAGGTAAGGGTGAGTCCGATGCAGAGTGAAACCGAACATTTTTCTATTTCCCCACCCTGCTGCGGGACAGGATGGAACAGGAATGGGTTTCCGTTGTCTCTGAAAGAAGGAGAAATAAAATGGCAAGAAAAGTAATCGCGCTGTTTCTTTCTCTGCTTATGCTGTG
>JBGUUN010000238.1:0-1518 GCA_045133555.1 Oscillospiraceae bacterium | reverse complement strand
GAAACATCTTCATCGTATGTCTATTTCTGTATTTTTGATTGCAGCGTCTCTGATGACTGCAGCTATGACCTCCTGCGGCGGTGCAGGGGATACGGAAGCGCCTGTTACCGATGCTGCAACTGTCGGAGAAACTGCCGCAGTCACAGAAGCGGTTGAGACAAGAGCGCCCCATGCTGTGCCGGTCGATTCGCTTGATTTCGGCGGCGAGGAGCTCTGTCAGGTTGCTTTTGATTGGCAGGGCTATCAGTTTTATTTCTTTGCATCCGAAGAAAACGGCGATATTATGAATGACGCGATTTACAACCGTACCCGTGCGGTTGAGGATGCACTGAACATCAAGCTCGTGTTGGAAATGCACGGCGACAACTGCGGCACATATGTATCGGAAATCAAGCCGGTGATCCTTGCGGGGGATGATGTATATGACCTGATGTTCAATCACTGCATCGACGGTATTGCGACATATGCGTCGGAGGGATATCTTTATAATCTTGACAATCTGCCGTATGTTGACATGACAGCCGATTGGTGGAACAGAGAGCAGATGGACGTTCTGAAGCTCGGTGAAAACACCTATTATGCCGTCAATGATATGATGGTTCCTTGTCCCTATATCATTTATTTCAGCAAAGATCTGGTTGCAAATCTCGATCTGGATAATCCGTATCAGCTCGTTTATGACGGCAAGTGGACGCTGGATAAGTTTGAAGAAATGGCACGTGCCGCTGTTTCCGATGTCAACGGTGACGGCAAGATGGATGAAAATGACCGTTGGGGTGTTTCCGCGCAGGAGACCTCCAAGTACATCAGTTTTATGACCGGTGCAGGTCAGTATATTACCGACCGTGATTCCGACGGACATGTTCAGCTTGCACTGAAGACCGAGAAGACCCAGTCGATGATGGAACGCTTTGAAGCGATTGCCAAAGACAATGTTGTCTATATGCCGCCGTCTATGGAACGCTCCGACATGCTGACGCTGGATACCGGAAGGCTGATGTTCCAGCTGGATGCCCTTTCCGCTGCGGAGCTGCTGCGTGAATATACCGTTGAATTCGGTCTTCTGCCGTATCCCAAGTATGACGAGGCACAGAAGGATTATATTTCCCTTGACTGGGGCGGTTTGCTTTCCGTTCCCGGTACGATCACCAATCCCGAGATGGTCGGTGCGGCTATGGAGCTGCTTGCATGGGAAAGCGCAAACGAGGTTCTCCCGACGTATTATGACATCGTTTTGACCGGTAAGCTGTCGCGCGATGACGATGCGGTCAAGATGCTTGACATTCTGTTTGATACGATCACCTATGAGATCGGCGGCAACTACTTTGGCTTCTCCGCAGGTTTTGGCGATCTGTTCTACGCACTGCCGCGTCTGGCGATTGAAAAGAAGTCTTCTGATTTTACTTCGTTCTACGAAAAACTCGAAAAGTCTGCAAACAAGTCCATTGAAAAGTTCTATGAATCCCTTGAAAACACCGAAGCGGCAAACGGTTAAGCTCTGTCCGCGGCGTTGTTCTA
>JBGUUN010000237.1:0-1798 GCA_045133555.1 Oscillospiraceae bacterium | reverse complement strand
GCAAAGTCCATGGACATCAACGCAGCTACCATCACCATCGGTAACGTTCCGGTTCATCCCGGCGCTGCAAAGTATTACGCAGAAGTTTCCGGTCAGTAATCTGCCGCATTTCGCGTAACCGAACCCAATAAATCCTCGATACCCCGTGTGTTTGACGCATGGGGTATCGGTTGATTTTATCGTATCTGCCATAGTTCCCTATTCTGCCCAATCACGCCAATATTGCAGCAGCGATTCATGCATCGCCCGGCAGCATCTGTCCCATCCGATGCATTTTTCCGCTGATTTTGCGATCCGTCGATCCGTGAATCACTGCCGCAGACCATCGGAGTGTGCCGCATCCCCATCCATGTCCGCTATCACGATATCCGATCCAAGATTTGATATCGATTCATCGTCCAACACCGTTATGTTTCGGAGGAATCCCATTGAAGCTATTCAAAAAATCCACTGCTCCTGCGGCTGAAAAATCAGCTGAGGAGATCATGCGCGAGCTTGACCGCGACAGTACCAACCGTCAGCTCAGCGGCTGGCGTCACACGCTGGTTCGCGTCATCTTCATCGCTTATGCGGTCTTCATGCTCGTCAATACCCTGCTCATCGCAAACGCCACCCCGTATACCAGACTCCCGCTGTTCTTAGGTCTGACCCTCGCTGTCGGTTATCTCAAATATCCGTTCAACAAAAAGGATGCACAGCGTGAAAACTACATTCCATGGTATGACATTTTATGTTCTGTTGCATCCATTCTTACATACGGATACTATGTCGTTTTCCAGAAGAAAATTATCTTCATGGATGTTATCGGAACTACCGAAATTATCATCGGTATTATCGGTATACTGCTTCTTGTTGAGCTTTGCCGCCGTGCCATCGGTATTCCGATTCTCTGTGTAGCCGGAGTTTTTACGGTTTACGGTATTTATTATAAAGTCGCCGTTAATCCCGCAACTGCACTACGCAACATCATTGACGGTTTGTTTTATAATATCGGCGATGGCATCTTCGGCTCTCCCATTTCCGTCTGCTCCTCGTTCATCATTCTGTTCATCATCCTCGGTTCTTTCCTTGAAAAGACCCACATCGGTACGTTCTTTGTCGACCTTGCAAACTCCATTGCAGGTTCACAAATCGGCGGTCCCGCAAAGGTTGCCGTCATTTCCTCCGCGCTTGAAGGTATGTACACCGGTTCTTCCGTAGCCAATACCGTCGGTTCCGGTTCTGTCACGATTCCGACCATGAAGCGCACCGGCTACCGTCCTGAGTTTGCGGCGGCTGTTGAAGCGGCAGCCTCTACCGGCGGTCAGATCATGCCGCCCATCATGGGTGCTGCGGCGTTCCTGATGTCCGAAATCACCGGTTATCCGTACTTCTCCATCGTCATTGCAGCGATTCTCCCTGCTCTGCTCTATTTTACTGGCATCTTCATCATGGTGCATTTTGAAGGCAAGCGTCTTGGTCTGCGCGGTCTGCCCAAAGAAACGCTTCCGAACTTCTTCAAACTGCTCCTCTCCAACGGCTACATGCTGCTCCCGATCGTCGTGCTCGTCATCTGCATGAATCATTTTACAGCCGGTATGTCCGCATCGTTTGCCATTCTCTTTGCGCTGATCGTTGCTCTGCTTGACAAGGCGGCACTGAAGCGCATCTTCACAGGCAAGATGAACAGCGCGTATGATATCCTGCTCGCAGTTCTGCCGCTCATCCCGCTGGCTGTTCTTCTGCTGCTCTGGAAAGTTCTCGCTCTCGCAATGGGTCTGTCAATCTTCCTTGCAATGCTCTCCGCATTCGGCTGTTC
>JBGUUN010000236.1:0-3960 GCA_045133555.1 Oscillospiraceae bacterium | reverse complement strand
GTGCTACCGCCGGTTGACAAGATGAGGGGTTTTGTGGTATAATGAGGATGTATACGAATGGGATTTTATACAAAATACAAAAAAATCATACGGAAAACGACAAAAAATCCCAAATAAAACACCGAGGTGACAAATTATGTATCGTGTATTGGAATTAAACCCGCAGCTTGCACCGCATGCCGGTCATATCGAGCATCGTATGTATCTGTATCATAATACCAAAGAGCGCCTGCTTTCCGGCAGCGCGAAAACCTTGAATGACTTCGCAAATGCACACGCTTATTACGGCTTCCACCGCGTAAAGGGCGGCTGGGTCTACCGTGAGTGGGCACCGAATGCCTATCAGCTTTACCTGACCGGCGATTTTAACGAATGGGAGCTGACCTCCCATCCGATGACCAAACTCGAAAACGGCAACTGGGAGCTGTTTTTGAAAGGCGAAAATGCACTCTGGGACGGCTGTAAGGTCAAGACCGTTGTGGATGTCAATATGACCCGCACCGAGCATATCCCGTTATATGCACACCGCGTGGTACAGGACGAAAAGACCTATGCATGGTGTGCAGAGGTCGTGGATGAGGGCAAAGAGTTTGCCTGGACCGATGGCGACTTCAAACCGGCTGATTCTGTTTATATCTACGAGGCTCATGTCGGTATGGCACAGGAGGAAGGCAGAATCGGTACTTACCGTGAATTTGCGACCAAAGTGCTGCCGCGCATCAAAAAACAGGGCTATAACACCGTTCAGCTGATGGCGGTCATGGAGCATCCGTACTATGGCAGCTTCGGCTATCAGGTATCGAACTTCTATGCGGCTTCCAGCTGGTTCGGCAAACCGGAGGACTTGAAATATCTGGTCAACCGTGCGCATAAACTGGGACTGCGCGTGCTGCTTGACGTGGTACATTCCCATGCGGTCAAGAACACCGCAGAGGGCATCAATATGTTCGACGGCACCGAGTGGCAGTTCTTCCATGAGGGCGAAAAGGGTGAGCATCCGGCATGGGGCACCAAGTGCTTTAACTACGGTAAGGATCAGGTCATCCACTTCTTACTCTCCAACTTAAAATACTGGATGACCGAGTATCACTTCGACGGTTTCCGCTTCGACGGCATCACCTCGATGATCTATCACGATCACGGTCTGGGCTCGAGCTTTGATTCCAACGAGAAATACTTCTCCTATAACACCCACGACGAGGCACTTACTTATCTGCAGCTGGCAAACGAGCTGATCCGTGAGGTCAACCCGAATGCGCTGACCATTGCGGAGGATATGTCGGGTATGCCGGGCATGTGCTTACCGATCGAGGACGGCGGCATCGGCTTTGACTACCGTCTGGCGATGGGTCTGCCGGATATGTGGATCCGCACCGTCAAAGAGCAAAAGGACGAGCATTGGGACATCGGCAAGATGTGGAGCGATATGTGTCTGCGCCGTCCGGGCGAGGATTCCATTGCATATGTCGAGAGCCATGACCAGGCATTGGTCGGCGATAAGACCATGATCTTCCGTCTGGCGGATGCGAATATGTACACCGATATGGACAAGGTATGCCATAATCCGGTCATTGACCGTGCGATCGCGCTGCATAAGATGATCCGTCTGTTCACCTTAGCCGGCGGCGGTGAGGGTTACCTCAATTTCATGGGCAACGAGTTCGGTCATCCGGAATGGATCGATTTCCCGCGTGAGGGCAACGGCTGGAGCTTTGACTACTGCCGCAGACAGTGGAGCTTACGCGACAATGGCTACTTAAAATACGAGTGGCTGGGTGATTTCGACCGCGATATGGTACGCATCACCAAGCGCAATCATATGTTCAATCAGGATATGGCGGACTTGTGTCTGCTCAAAAACCCGGAGCAGGTGATCGTATTCTACCGTAAGGGCTTGCTGTTTGCATTCAACTTCAATGCGACCGAGTCGTTCACCAATGTGCTGGTACCGGTACCGAACAAAGCGACCTATACCGTAGAGATGTCGAGTGATGACGAGATCTATGGCGGTCAGGGCAATGTAGAGCGTGCATACTATCCGACCAAGACCTTTGAAGGCAAGGAGTATGTTGAGTTATACTTACCGGCAAGAACCGGCACGATCTTAAAAGAGCGCGGTGTGAAAAAAGCAAAATAAAGGTGATATCAAGCGGACGAATCGGATTCGTCCGCTTTTGTTTTATCAGTTTTGCCGGCGGATCACGGTGTAGTGCTGTTCCTGATCGACGGTCATCAAAAAGACCTGTTTTTGAGTGACGCCCTCGCTTTTTAACACTTTATCGATCCATGCATCCGAAAGGGAGAGGGCCTCGGCTGTGGCACGGATGCGTACACCGTCGCTGATGAGCAAAAAAGGGACAAGCGTTTTTTGCGGCTTTAGCCCCATGGTTTTGGCGGTGACCGGTGCGGCGGCATGATGGGGCAGGAAACTGATATTACCGGTGGTTTCCGCCACGGCGTAGGCGATCTCGGTGATATCGAAGTACCCTGCCTGGCGCATCGAAGCGTAGAGATCGTCGATGGTACAGCGCAGACGACGCAGGTTTTTCTGGTCGATGACGCCGTTGTGGATGACCACGACGGGGGAGCCGTTGGCAAGACGGCGCAGTTTGGGAAAGTGCAGGGAAAGCGGTGCATATAAGATCTCCATTGCGGCGATGACCGCAATGGGGAGGATGGCGGAAAGCAGCGGCATATCGGGTTCTTCCATCGGCAGTACGGCGATGTTGGAGATCAGAATGGTGGTGACCAGTTCATTGGGCTGCAGATCGCCAAGCGAGCGTTTGCCCATCAGGCGGATGCACAAAGCAAGGATCAGATAGATCAAAACGGTACGCAAGAAGATATTTAACATAAGGCGCCTTTCGTTTTTATATATCGTTGAGGAATTGCGGCTTTGCGGGAGAATCGATATACTTTACACCGCAAGTAAGAAAAAAGGTTGAAAACGGCGAGAAAATATGATACAATGAAAGGTATGAAAGGGGGATATTTATGGCTACTTATCAAATTTCGTTGGAACGAATTTGCAAAGACTTTGATCTTGAGGTATTGTACCTCCCGCAGACCGCAGAACCGATCACGATCGAGACGGCAAGCATCAACCGTCCGGGCTTGAACCTGACCGGCTTCTGGGAATATTTTGACGCAAAACGCCTGCAGATATTCGGCAGAATCGAAAATACCTACCTGATGGGCCTGGACGAGCAGACCCGTCTGGAACGTCTGGACCGTTTCTTCTCCTTCAAGTTCCCGGCATTGGTCGTGACCCGCGGCATCGAGCTGCTTGACGGCATTATGGAGCTGGCACAGAAGTATGAGGTGGCGATCGTTCGTTCGAAGGATGCGACCGCGTCGGTCTTATCGAATATGATCTCCTACTTAAATGTGCACTTAGCGGAGCGTATTACCCGTCACGGTGTGTTGGTCGAGATCTACGGTGAAGGTGTATTCATCACCGGCGATTCCGGTGTCGGTAAATCCGAAACGGCGGTTGAGCTCATCAAGCGCGGTCACCGACTGGTGGCTGACGATGCGGTCGAGATCCGTAAGGTTTCTAACCGCAGTCTGGTCGGTTCCTCGCCGGAAAATATCCGCTATTTCGTGGAAATGCGCGGTATTGGCATCATCAATGCAAGACGCCTGTTCGGTATGGGCTCTGTCAAGATGACCGAGAACATCGATATTGTGATCAATCTTGAAAACTGGAACCCGGAGAAGAACTACGACAGAATGGGTATGGAGGACGAGTACACTACCATCCTTGGCATCCAGGTCCCGAGCATTACCATTCCGGTCAAACCGGGCCGCAACCTTGCAATCATTTTAGAGGTTGCTGCGATGAACAACCGTCAGAAGAAGATGGGTTACAATGCAGCCAAAGAGCTGATGGCAAACCTTGGTATGCCGGTCGATCCGACCGAAAACCAGCCGAGAAAGAACTGGGACTATTTCTGATTT
>JBGUUN010000235.1:0-1615 GCA_045133555.1 Oscillospiraceae bacterium | reverse complement strand
TTTACCAATGCCTGAAACGCATCCGATTCCTTTTTCAGATCGAAATAATGCGAACAGAGAACGACCGGAAGATCCGGATATTTTTCCATCTCGCTGCGGATATATCCGACATCCGCACCGGTATACACACCGTCGGAATCATAATCCGGGTCAAGCTCCCCCGCAAAGGTATCGAGCATCAGATAGAGCACCCCGCCAAGCACCAGCGAAAATTGACGCTTGTGTCCGGTGATGCGCAGCCAATCCGTATGCGAATACTGCTCGTGATTGCCCGGGATCATATACGTGTTTTTGCAATGCAGCCTCGGCAGAATCTCTTTAACAAAGCGTTCGGTATAGCTGTATTTATCATGCACATAACATCCGCCGATGCTCCAGCCCCAGAAATCCAAAGAATAATCGCCCAAAAACAAAATCGCCTCATACGGCTCTTGCTTATAAGCACGGTTTAATTCTGCGATCATATGCTCCATACGGCTCACAGCATCCATGTTGTACCATACACTGTGGCAAAAATGCAGGTCCGACATCAAAAGTATCTTCATATATCCGTCCCCCTTTTCTTTCAGTATATCGCACTTATTTTATAAAGTCAATGCAAAAACTGCGGAAAACACGATCCAAAGAACCGTATTCTCCGCAGTTGGGGTAAAATATGTTTGATCAAAATGCTGCTTTCGTTTCCGGCGCCTCTTTCGCATATCTGCCCTGCAGATCAAATGCATGATTCATCGGGCCAAAACCTTTGCCAAGATCCAGCATGGCCGCCAAAGCGCCGGAAATATATTCCTTTGCCCGCTCAACTGATTCGGAAAGCAAAAAGCCTTTTGCAAGATTGGATGCTATGGCACTGGAAAGCGTACAGCCTGTACCGTGGGTATTGGGATTATCAATGCGCTTGCCTTCAAACCACCGAAATTCGCCGTTTGCATAAAGCAGGTCATTTGCATCGTTGATACTGTGACCGCCTTTGAGCAAAACGGCACAATGACAACGGTCTCCGATCATCTTTGCCGCTGCCATCATGTCCTCACTGCTTTCGACGGTAAGACCGGAGAGTACCTGTGCTTCCGGAATATTCGGCGTTACAAGGCAAGCAAGCGGCAGCAATTCTTCGATCAATGTTTTCACAGCATCGTTTTTCATCAGCGCCGACCCGGATGTCGCAACCATAACGGGGTCAACCACCACATTCTTTGCATCATAGTATCTTAATCTGTCTGCAATGACACGGATCAGCTCACCGGATGCCACCATTCCGATCTTTACCGCATCGGGACGGATGTCCTCAAACACCGCATCCAGCTGCTGTTTAAGAAAATCCGGTGTGATCTCCAAAATCGCACGCACACCGAGTGTATTCTGTGCAGTCAGTGCCGTGACGGCACTCATGGCATATACACCGTTCATGGTCATAGTCTTCAAATCCGCCTGAATCCCGGCGCCTCCACTGCAGTCACTTCCCGCAATGGTCAATGCTGTATGCATTTTCATACTTAATTACTCCTTTCAATTATCAGCATTGTTTTATATAGCGGCATAAGGTGGTGCCCCCAATCTGCCGCTTGATTTTATTTGTTTATACTATTCCAGAACTTTTCAAAATCTGAATAGT
>JBGUUN010000234.1:0-1539 GCA_045133555.1 Oscillospiraceae bacterium | reverse complement strand
TCCGATTTTTCGCATAACCTATATTGAGGATTACCGATTCGATACTGCTTTGAGGAGAATACCGTTATGACAAAACCGCTCATTTTCCGCGGATGCGCAACCGCGATCATCACGCCGTTTCAAAAAGATCATCCCGACAAAATCGACAGCGCTGCCCTGCACACCCTTATCCGCCGACAGACAGATGCCGGCGTGGATGCATTGGTCGTCGCAGGAACCACGGGAGAAGCCTCCGCGCTGTCATCGGAGGAACACCGCTATCTGATCACGGAAGCCAAAAAGCAGGCAGGCGGCATCCCCGTCATCGCAGGATGCGGCGCACCGACAACCGCCGGTGTCATCGCACTGGCAAAGGATGCCGCAGACGCAGGTGCCGATGCGATTCTGGTCGTCACGCCGTACTACAACAAATGCTCGCAGGAAGGACTGTATCGCCATTACATGACAATCGCGGATGCTTCCGCTGTTCCCGTTATCCTCTATGAAGTTCCCTCCCGCACCGGCATGAAAGTACAGCCGCAAACCTACATCCGCCTGTCAAAACACGAAAATATTGCCGCCCTGAAAGATGCAACAGGGGATCTCGAACGCGCCGTACTTCTGCGGCAGGAGATCGGTGATGCACTTCCCCTGTATGCCGGTTCTGACGGCGTAACCGTACCGATGCTGTCGGTGGGGGCTGTCGGTGTCATCTCTGTTGTTTCCAATCTTCTGCCCGATTTGACCGTGGAAATGTGCCGCGCGTGGTTTTCGGGTGATTCCCTGCGCGCGGCAGTCCTGCAATGCCGCATGGCACCGCTCATCCGTGCGCTGTTTTCCGAGGTCAATCCGATTCCCGTCAAGGCAGTGCTGGCAGCCCTTGGATACTGCTCCGATACGTACCGTCTGCCGCTGTGTGAGATGGAGGCAGGGGCGGTGGAGGAGTTGGTGCGGGAGTATCAGAGACTGACTACAGAAAGATAGTTCATTTTCTTTTGCAAAAACCTATATAGCTGCACTTGGGACACTTAGCAACTCTTTCATCATTGTCATGAATATAAGCATATAATTGAAACCATTTGGGTTTGATTTCCGTATTGCATCTCGGGCAGATATATGTTCCCGACATGATATAAATATGAGCAATCACAAGGATCATCGCAATCGGTATTGCAATCACATACCACGGCACATCATAGTAATAATCAAACCATTGAACTCTGCATCCTGTCATCAGAAAAACACAAATCACCAGCATGAAAAACAAGTGTAATTTCTTCACTTCTATCTTCCCTTCAACTTCAAGTTAATATGTAATATCCGAGCCATAAACCATGAATTTTGTTGTCAATGAACACATAGCGGATTTTCAAGCCCAAATGTTCATATCGGACATATTGATGCAGTACATTCGGATAAATTCGATCCGTTTCAAGCTGTTCCAAACAACGATATGTGCCAAGCGGTTTCATAGTATCATCCCGCATTTTTTCATATGCAGACGGAGGCATATACTCTTTCATTGTAACGCTGAGATGCTTGTAAAGAAGATCGGTATTG
>JBGUUN010000233.1:0-9782 GCA_045133555.1 Oscillospiraceae bacterium | reverse complement strand
TATGACCCTCAAACCGAGTTTTTCTATGATCTGGATAAAAACGGCAATCAGCGCAAGATCAAGACGATCGCCATCACCAATGTACTCAACGAGGGCGTGATGGAGGATGAACTTGCAAACCGTGTGATCGAACGTCATATGTTCAACGAGAAGGAGTTCTGGGCACCGATCCCGTTCCCATCGCTTGCGATGAATGAGGGGTATTGGTTCAAAAATCTCGACGGCAACAGCTGGAACTATTACAGTCAGGGCTTGACCGCACTGCGCACACTTCGCTGGATGGTACGCTACGGTAAAGAGGAGCAGATGAAAGAGGTCATGCGCCGTTGGATCGAAGCATGGGTCAAGGATGGAAAATTTGATCTGGGACAGGAATTGGATCCGATCACCGGTGTTCCGAGTGTTTCTTCGCCGAGATATTCCAGTGCTATGCTGTATTTCTTAGTCGCGATCCGTCATTTGTACGGTATCTAATAAATTGATAAAGGGGAAAAAGTATTATGCCAATGTTTTATAAGGTTGCAAAAGATCGTCCGCGTGTTGTGATCGACAGCGGTGAGATCATGATCGAATGGTGCGATGTCGTACCGGATCTCGGTGCATTTATGATCTCTATCTTAAGTCCGGAAGGCAAAGAAAAATATGCGTCCGGCTTTGATCATCTGACTCCGAAGAATATCCACCGCATCGAACTGCAGAACTACATGGAAAAGATGGAGCAGTCGGAGCAGATCGCATTCTACACCACCATCCGTAAGAATCCGATCGTATTCACCAGAAAGACCGACGGTAAATTCTTTGACGGCTATGTCAAAGAGATCTTAAAATACTGCCGCCGTTACCGCGTTGATTTCTATGATCGCCGTGATGTAGAGAAGAAACTGACTCAGTGGGATTAAAATAAAAGTGCGAGGCATATGCCTCGCACTTTTTGTTGTATTAGAAGTTATTTGCTGAAATCATTCGAGCATCTAAGGCGGCAAACCGCCGGACAATAGAAACCGTTAGGTTTCGACTGTAAAAGGTGCGTTAATCTTTCAGCGAGGTGCCCGCACAGGCACTGTGAAACCAGATCTCATCTGCGTACTGTTTGATGGTACGGTCGGAGGAGAATTTGCCTGCGTTTGCCATGTTGATAAAGCATTTCTTCGCAAATGCCGTTTCATCTTTGTATTCCTTGTTTGCAAGCATTCTTGCATCGCAGTAACGCTCGAAGTCCAACAGCAGGAAGTAGTGATCCGGCTGATGCCAGGAAGCACCGTCCAGGATCGCATGGTATAATTCGGCAAACATACCGCTGCCGCAGTCGTCAAAAGTACCGTCGATCAGAGTGTCCAGTACGCGTTTGATACGCGGATTGGAATTGTAGATTGCTTTCGGGTCATGGGTTGCTTTTGCAGCATTGATCTCGTCAACCTCAGCACCGAAGATGTAGTTATTCTCTTTGCCAGCCTGTTCTACGATCTCAATATTTGCACCGTCCATGGTACCCATGGTGACCGCACCGTTCAACATGAATTTCATGTTGCCGGTACCGGATGCCTCGGTGCCTGCGGTGGAAATCTGCTCAGAGATGTCGGCAGCCGGGATCAGTTTTTCTGCATAGGATACGTTGTAGTTGTGAACAAACAGCACCTGCATCTTATCGTTGACATTCGGATCTGCATTGACTTTTTTTGCGATCTCATTGATAAACTTGATTACACCTTTTGCACGGTAATAGCCCGGTGCGGCTTTTGCACCGAACAGGTATACGGTCGGGGTAAAGTCTTTGATACGACCTTCCTTGATTCCGTAGTAGGTGTCTAAAATGGTCAGTGCGTTTAAGAACTGACGTTTGTACTCATGCAGACGTTTGATCTGTACATCGAAGATGAAGTCCGGATTCAAGGTTACACCCTCATAATCCTTGATATAATCACAGAGCTGTTTTTTCTTCAGCGCTTTGATTTCCATGAATTCTTTGAGTGCGGTCTTGTCCTCTGCGTAAGCTTCCATCTTTTTGAGTTCATCCAGATCGGTGATCCACTTGTCGCCGATGCGTTTGGTGATAAACTCGGACAGCTCCTCGTTGCATAAAGCCAGCCATCTGCGCTGGGTGATACCGTTGGTTTTGTTGTTGAAACGCTCCGGATAGCGTGCATACCACTCTTTGAGAACGTCATTCTTTAAGATCTCGGTGTGGATCTGAGCAACACCGTTGGTGGAGTGGGAAGCATAGATCGCCATGCGAGCCATCTGCACCTGACCGTTTGCAATGATATGGTAGATATTCTGTGCATCACCGACTACACCGTCCGCTTTCAGCTCACGGCGCAGCTTGTTGCCCAGCATAACAATATACGGATAAACCTGCGGGATAACATTCAAGATCATCTCGACATCCCATTTTTCCAATGCCTCTGCCATAATGGTATGGTTGGTGTAAGCAAAGGTGTTTTTTGCGATATCAAAAGCTTCCTCAAAGGTCAGCAGGTATTCATCGCAGAGGATACGTAAAAGCTCCGGAATAGAAATAGTCGGGTGGGTGTCGTTGAGCTGTACCGCATAGGTGTCGGCAAATTTGGAGAAATCCTCACCGTACTGTGCGACATAGCGTTTGACTAAGGTCTGGATGGTAGCGCTGGAGAAGAAATACTGCTGTTTTAAGCGCAGAACGCGTCCCTCAAAGCTGTTGTCATTCGGATAGAGAACGGCATTGATGTTTTCGGCATCATTTGCTTCTTTGACCGCTTCATCATATTTGGAATCGTTGAATGCATAGAAGTTAAATTCGTTGACAGCTTCTGCCTGCCATAAGCGCAATGTGTTTACACAGCCGTTCTGATAGCCAATGACCGGCATATCATACGGTACTGCCATAACGCTCTGACCGCGGAAGTCTACTTTGATCGCTTCTTCTTCCTTGCGTACGCTCCACGGGTCGCCGAAGCTCTGCCAATCGTCAGCGGTCTCTGCCTGGAAACCGTTGGAGAAGTACTGTTTGAATAAACCGTAGCGATAACGGATGCCGAAACCGTCAAGCGGAATATCATGGGATGCGGCAGAATCTAAAAAGCAGGCAGCCAGACGGCCGAGACCGCCGTTGCCCAGAGCATCGTCCTCGATCTCTTCGAAGCAGGCAATATCAATACCTTCCTTTTCAAACAATGCTTTGCATTCGTCAAGTAAACCTAAGTTCATGAGGTTTGCGTAGACCAGACGGCCAATCAGGAATTCTGCGGAAAGATAGCAGGCACGTTTTTGCCCCGGAGTTTCTTTCCAGTCCTTACGCAGCGTCAGCATTGCAGCCTTGGAAACAGCATCGTACAGCTGTTTGGTGGTAGCTTTTGCCGGAGTTTTGTTGTATTGCTCATCCAGAATGGATAAGACTTTCTCAGAAAATGCCATTGGTATATAGTCCCTTCATTTATTTATCTGCCGTATACTTCTGTGAGGCGTGCGATGGAAGCCGCCATAGTATCCGGAATCTGTCCCGGAGTCAGTCGCCACATCCAGTTGATACCCAGTGTGGACGGGGTATTGATACGAGCACCGTCACCGAGCATTAAGAAATCCTGCATCGGGAAGATAACGGTATTCGCCGGGCTTTGATAGCCTGCACGGATCATTGCCGGAAGCAGCTGTTTATTTGTTTTGACATTTAAGTATTCTCTTGCATACTGCAGGGTAGCACGTTTTGCATGAGCAATGTAGCTGGTCATGGTGTCATTATCGTGAGTACCGCCGTATACGACCAGATTTTTCTTGTGCTGATGCGGCAGATACGGATTGGAAGCACCGGAGTCAAACGCAAACTGCAGTACACTCATGCCCGGATAGCCGAATTTATCCAGCATCTGGTAGACCTTCGGAATGACGATGCCAAGGTCTTCTGCGATGATCTTTTTGTCGCCTACAGCCTCGGAAACCGCTTTTAAGAAGGCTTCACACGGACCGTCCACCCAATAGCCGTCCACTGCGGTATCGGCTGCCGCATCGATCGAGAAGTAATGTGCGATACCGACGAAATGGTCGATGCGGATGATGTCATATAATTTTGCATTTGCACAAATGCGTTTTCTCCACCATGCAAAGTCCTCTTTTTCCATGTCCTCCCAACGGTACAGCGGGTTGCCCCAAAGCTGACCGGTAGCGGAGAATGCATCCGGCGGTACACCTGCAACGCGGGTCGGGCGCAGACGCTCGTCTAACTGGAACTGCTCCGGATGACACCAGACATCGGCAGAGTCGAGTGCTACATAGATCGGAATATCGCCGATGATCGAGATGCCCAACGCATTTGCATAGGATTTGAGCATAGTCCACTGCTGATAGAATTTATACTGGGTGAAGATCCAGAAGTTGATCTCATCGGCAAGTAATTTCTCGTATTTTTCCACCGCTTCCGGCTCACGGAAACGGATATCCTCGTCCCATTCCTGCCAGGAGAGGTTGTTAAAATGGCGTTTGATCGCCATGTAAGATGCGTATTCGTTTAACCATGCGTTCTGCTCTACGAAAATATCGTATGCCGCATCTGGGGTGAATGCTTGGAATGCTTTTTGCAGAACAACAAAGCGGCTGTTGTAGATCTTTTCGTAATCAACATACTGTGGGTTGGTGCCCCATTCGCAGTCGACAACATCCGCTTCGGTGAGCAGACCTTCTTCGATCAGTGTGTCCAGATCGATAAAATACGGATTGCCTGCAAATGCGGAGAAGGACTGATATGGGCTGTCGCCATAGCTGGTCGGACCGAGCGGTAAAACCTGCCAGTATTTTTGTTTGGATGCTTTTAAGAAATCAACGAAAGCGTATGCTTCCTTGCCGAAGGTTCCGATACCGTACGGGGACGGTAAGGAGGAAATCGGCAGCAGAATACCGGCGCCGCGCGCAAACGGTTTCTGCTTTTTGATGCGGGTACTCATGGTAGTCGCTTCCTTTCCGAAAAAATGAGATAATAACATTATAGCAAGATTATAGAAATGTGTCAAGAAGTTTGTGGCTTTGCAGGCGCTTTTTGTTGAGAATGAGAGAAGTCTGCGGCGGTTCTATTGGCGGTTGTATGGAACAGAAAAATATTTTCTGTTTTTTAGAAGATTATCAGCCTCTGTTCATAAATTAGAAAGATTTTACTGGTATTATATAATAGGTTATAGTGATCCGGAATACAGATCACAAGCAATCATCAAGAAGGAGGGATTGTCCTTGTTAGAAGTAAAGCACCTAAACAAACGGTACGGGGATCATTTAGCGGTATCCGACCTGACCTTTACCGTAGAAAAAGGACAGATTTACGGATTTTTAGGCCCGAACGGTGCCGGTAAATCCACGACCATGAATATCATCACCGGCTGTCTGGCAGCCACTTCCGGCGAAGCGGTGATCGACGGACATGATATTTTCGAAGACCCGGTCGCAGCGAAGAAATGCATCGGCTATCTGCCGGAGTTTCCGCCGCTTTATCCGGATATGACACCGTACGAGTACTTAACCTTTGTCGCAAAAGCAAAGGGTATTGCCAAAGCAAAAATCAAAGAGCAGGTGGAGAAAGCTGCATCCAAGACCGGACTTTTGGATATGCAGAATCGTCTGATCAAGCATCTGTCCAAGGGTTATAAACAGCGTGTCGGTATCGCACAGGCATTGCTCGGTGATCCGCAGCTCATCATTCTTGACGAGCCGACGGTAGGTCTTGACCCGAAACAGATCATCGAGATCAGAAATCTGATCTTAAGCTTAAAGGGCGAGCACACCGTTATTTTGAGCAGCCATATCTTATCCGAGATCCAGGCAGTCTGCGACAGCATTCTGATCATCTCCCACGGTAAGATGGTGGCAAGCGACAGTGCAGAGAATTTAGAGACTCTGTTTGCAGGCAGATTGACGGTAGATCTGCGCGTGAAAGCAAGTGCGGAGCAGTTCAATACGCTGGTACATACCGTTGCAGGTGTGAAAATCGAGTCTTACCGTATGGAAGAAAACGGTGTATACGGTAACGGACGTATTACCGCAAGCGGCGAGACCGATGCAGATGAGCTGTGCGAGCAGATTTTCAATACCTTTGCCGGCGGTAAACTGCCGATCTTATCCATGAGTCTCTCCAAAGCAAATCTGGAGGATATCTTCTTAGAGCTGACCTCCGATGAACACCGTGCGGCACTCGAAGCCGAGGAGGCTGCCAAACGTGCAAAAGAACTTTCGGAGAAGAAAAAACAAAAGACCGACTTTGACACTTTAGGTGTCAGCATGAAGGTCGATGAAGAGGAGGATGAGCAATGAGAGCAATCTATGAACGTGAGCTGAAAGCTTACTTTCAGGGCATCATGGGCTATCTGTTCATTGCCTTTATTCTGCTGTTTGCCGGTATCTTTGTTTTGATAGTCAATCTTGCCGGCGGTCAGACTTATTTTGAATACGTTCTTGGCAATATGAGTTTTATATTCCTGGTTGCCATTCCGATTTTAAGTATGCGTGTCATTTCGGAAGAGCGTCGTCAGAAAACCGATCAGCTGCTGTATGCGCTGCCGATGTCGATGTTTAAGATCGTTTTGGGCAAGTATCTGGCTATGGTGACCGTGATGGCGATCCCGACTGTGATCATCGGCATTTATCCGCTGATCCTGTCTTCTTACGGTAATGTTAATTTACTGACCTCCTATTCAGCGCTGCTTGCATTCTTCTTCTTAGGAGCATCCTTGCTTGCGATCGGTATGTTCGTATCTTCGGTCACTGAGAATCCGGTCGTTTCCGCAGCTTTATGCTTCCTTGTCATGATGATCAACTATTTTGTCGCGGATCTTGCAGGCTATGTACCGAGCAGTGCGGCCGGCTCGTTTGTGGCTTTGACCGTATGTGCGGTGCTGATCGGCTTATTCTTCAAGCTGATGACCAAAGATAACTTTATCGCGTTCTCTGCAGCGGTACTGTGTGAGATCCCGCTGACCGCGGTCATGCTGTTCAACAAAGAGGCCCTTGTCGGAATGTTCCCGCAGATCATGAAGGAGCTCTCTGTATTCCAGCGTTTTTATGTATTTATTGGCGGAACCTGTGACATCACTGCATTTGTTTATTTCCTCTCTGTCATCGCAGTCTTTGTTTACTTGACGGTTCAATCCTTAGAAAGACGGAGGTGGAACTGATGAAAAAGAATCAGGATGCATTTGCACCGAAACAGACGCTCAAAGAGAGCTTTCAGGAGTTGACTTCTGCCAAAGGTGTTCGTCTTGGCGGCTACAGCGCGATCTCTATCATTATCGTTCTGGTGATCGCTGTTGTCTTAAATCTGGCGGTCGGCAAGCTGCCGTCTACCTTAACGCAGCTTGATACCTCCAAAGATCAGCTTTCTGCGATCTCCGCACAGACCAAAGAGACCGTTGCGAACTTAAATCAGGATATCACCCTTTATTGGATCGTACAGGAAGGCAGCGAGGATCCGACCTTAGAGCTGCTTGTTTCCCGTTACACCGATCTTTCGGATCACATCAAACTGGTCAAGATCGACCCGGTCGTCAGTCCGAACTTCGCATCGCAGTATACCACTGCACAGATCTACAATAACAGCTTTATCGCAGTATGCGGTGAAAGAAGCCAGTATGTATCGTACTACGATCTGTATGTCACCGACTACTCTAACTATTATACTACCGGTGAAACCAGCACGGAATTCTACGGTGAGAGCTGTCTGACCGGTGCCGTTGCGTATGTCACCAGCGAAACTTTACCGAAAATGTATCTGCTTGACGGACATGGCAGCATTACCGTACCAAGTAATATCAAGAGCATGATCACCAAGCAGAATATCGAGACCGTGAACTTAAATCTTCTGACCGACAGTGTCGTTCCGGAAGATTGTGATGTATTGATGATTTTTGCACCGCAGACCGACCTTTCCAAAGAGGAAGCGGCAGCAATCGGTGATTATCTGGCTGCAGGCGGCAAGATGATGCTGGTGACCGGTTATGTGGATACCGAACTGAAAAATCTCAATGCAGTCATGGCAGATTACGGTACGCAGTTGAAAGACGGTATCGTATTCGAAGGAAGTGCAAACAACTACTATCAGTATCCGTATCTGCACCTGCCGAACATTGAAAGCCATACCATCACCGCACCGATCGAAAGCGGCTATTACGTTATGTATCCGGAACCGCAGGCGATCGCTCAGGTGGATGCAAAATCCGGTACGGTTGCAGTAACTCCGCTGCTTACCACCAGCAGCACGGCATACATCAAAACCGATGTGGCAAGCGCTACCACCTATGAGAAATCCGAGGAGGATGAAGAAGGCAAATTTATGCTTGCCGCTGCTATTACCGATTCCGCAAGTGACAGCCAGATCGTATGGTTTACCAGTACGCTGTTCTGCCAGACCACTTATGATGAGGCGGTCGGCGGTACCAACAGCGATCTGTTCTTAAACGCACTGAGCTGGATGTGCCAGTCCGAGAACAACATTACCATCCATGCTAAGACCATTTCCACCGAGTATCTGACCGTTCCGGCTACCAGCGTTGCGCTGTTGGCGCTGATGATGATCGCAGTTCTGCCGATCGGATGTATCGTGATCGGTATTTATGTGGCAATTGGCAGAAGGAAACGTTAAGGTATGAAAAGACAGCTTAAATTATTGATTCTGGTAGGTGTTTTGGTGCTGTGCGTAGTCGGTTATTCGCTCATCTCCTCGATCGGCGATAAGCAGACGGCAAGCAGCACGGTACAGAATACCGATATCACCGTGACCGAGTTTTCCGCAGCGGATGTTGCGCAGATCACCTGGGAATATGAGGACGGGACCTACCGTCTGTTAAAGACTGATAGCTTCTGGCAGAATCAGGCGGATAAGACTTTCCCGGTCGCACAGAACTATGTCGCCACCATGAGCACCCAGATCGCAGGCATGACCGCAAGCAGAAAAATCAGCGATGTCAGCGACTTGGCACAGTACGGTCTGGATGCTCCGCAGCTTGCGGTATCGATCATGACCGCAAACGGCGGGGAACTCAGCTTTGTATTTGGTGCGGAGAATACCGTGACCGGCGAGTACTATATGCAATACAGCGAGGGTGAGACCTTCACCGGCAGCAATGATGTATATCTGGTGAATGCTTCCGTTGTCGGTGCATTTTCCTATCATATGGACGATCTGGTACAGCTGGAGACTCTGCCGGTGTTAAATACTACCACTTCGGTCAAGGTCGAGGCAAGTGAGATCTACCGTGTGAGCTACATGGGCGAGGATGCGGCATTCCCGTGGATTTTACGAGATGCGGATAATTCCAAACGCACCGCAAATACCGAGCTCTGTGAGCAGCTTGTCAATGCGATCGCAGGTATGCAGCTTGCAGACTGTGTGGAATTCAATGCTGCAAACGCTGATTTAAGCCTGTACGGTCTGGATGAACCGTGGGCGACCGTAACGGTCGAATATGCGGTATCCGGCACCGATGAAAGCGGCAATCCGACTGCATCGACCGATACCTTCGCATTTATTCTTGGCAATGTGGATGAAAACGGCAATTATTATATGTTGTCCGAGGAGCTTGGTATGCTGTATGCGGTCACTCCGGATGTCGGCGATTTCATCAAAGCCAATAATATTGCGACCATTACGGATATTTCGAATATGCTGTGATCATGAGATCCGTTCGACAAAATTCACCTTGACATCTTTATGACTTAGGTGTATAATCAGTACATCACCCGAAAACGGTGATGTGCTGATATGCGAGTATAGTTTAATGGTAAAACATCAGCTTCCCAAGCTGAGGTTGCGGGTTCGATTCCCGTTACTCGCTCCA
>JBGUUN010000232.1:0-8610 GCA_045133555.1 Oscillospiraceae bacterium | reverse complement strand
CATGTCATCTCCGACGGTAAAGAAGAACAGCCGGCGGTTACCGGTGATGAGCTGAAAATCATTCTCGAGGAGATTGAAGAGGATGGTGTATTAAACGAGCATGAGAGTGAGCTGATGCAGTCGGCACTCGACTTCACCCAGATCACGGTCGATGAGGTACTTACCCCTCGTGTGGATGTTGTGGCTGCAGAGGAACATGACGGTGCTGAGAAAATCCGTAACCTGTTCTTAGACGAGGGTTACTCCCGTATCCCAATCTACCGTAAAGATATGGACCATATCATCGGTGTTATCACTTCTAAGGATTTCTTCCGTATGTACTTAAATGATCCGGACGAATTCTCTTTGGAGGATCTGCTGCAGAAGGTTACCTTTGTTCCGCCGAAAAAGCTGGTATCCGCGCTGATGAAAGAGATGCAGCGTGAAAAGATGCATATGGCGATCGTTACCGACCAGTACGGCGGTACCATCGGTATCGTAACGCTGGAGGATCTCATCGAGGAGATCATCGGTGATGTCTGGGACGAAAATGACGAAGTAGAAACCGAGTTTACCAAACTGGATGATCAGCATTATCTGGCAAACGGTGATATGAATATCGGTGATCTGTTTGCGGAATTTGAATTGGATGAGCCGGAAGGTATCGATGTCAATACCGTAGGCGGTTGGGTACAGTATGTACTGGACCGTATGCCGGAAGTCGGAGATGAGTTCACGCATGAAACTCTGACCGTTACGGTAAAACAGATCGACAATAAACGTGTCACACAGGTTGCGATCCTTTGGCAGCCGGCTTCAGAGGATGACGAATAATGTAAAGCACCATTGGTTATCCAGTGGTGCTTATTTGATATCAGGAGCAGTTATGAACAGAGAAGATCACATCAGCAAGTGGTTAAAAGAGCAGGAGATCGCACAGATCAAGGGCTGGGACTTTTCGCACATTGAGGAATATCACACCCAGGATGCACTGCCGTGGGATTATAAAGAAGAAATATTGGTCTACTTAAAGCCGGAACATCGGATTTTGGATCTGGATACCGGCGGCGGTGAATTTTTGTTATCGCTGCATCATCCGTTTGAGAATACCGCGGCGACCGAGAATTATCCGCCAAATGTCAAGCTTTGCGCAGAAACCCTTCTGCCGCTCGGTATTGATTTCAAGCAGGCGGATGTAAAGGATCAATTGCCGTATGCCGATGCGTCGTTTGATATCGTGCTTGACCGTCACGGCGATTTTAATGCGGCGGAGATATACCGTGTCTTAAAACCGGGCGGGTACTTTATTACGCAACAGGTCGGTGCGGAAAATGACAGGGAATTGGTACAAGCGCTGCTTGGAGATATCCCGCTGTCTTTCCCGCAGCAGTATCTGCATTTGACTGAGGCGGCATTTGAAGCTGCGGGTTTTACGGTGGTCAAAACACAGGAAGCCTATCCGATGATTCGGTTTACCGATATCGGTGCGCTGGTCTGGTTTGCAAAGATCATTTCGTGGGAGTTTGTTGGCTTTGAAGTGGAAAAATGCCTGCCGCAATTGTTTGCCTTACAGGACATGCTGGAGAAAAACGGCGAGGTAACTGCCAAGACCCACCGTTATATGCTTATCGCACAAAAATGAAAAAAACCGTTCAGGGATTTCCCTGAACGGTTTTTTTAATCACATCTGAATTTCGTTCTGTGCAGCAACAAGATTTTCACTGCAGTAGATCTTACGCAGAACCGGTTTCTCGATCTTACCGGTCGGGTTACGCGGGATATCAGCCAGGATGACTTTACGCGGACGTTTGTAACGTGGTAAGCCGTTGCAGAAGTTGATGATCTCATCTTCTGTGCAGCTCATGCCTTCCTTGACTTCGACCACAGCAGCAGCGATCTCGCCCAGACGTTTGTCCGGTAAACCGATGACTGCAACGTCTTTGACTTTGTCAAATTCGCGGATGTAGTTCTCGATCTCAACCGGGTAGAGGTTTTCACCGCCGGAGATGATAACGTCTTTCTTACGGTCTACTAAGTAGATGAATCCGTCCTTATCGGTCATTGCCATGTCACCGGTGTATAACCAATCGTCTTTGAGTACCTCGTCGGTAGCTTTCGGATCGTTGTAGTAACAGGTCATGACGCCCGGACCTTTAACGCAGAGTTCGCCGACTGCACCGCTTTCCACAGCTTCGCCTTTTTCGTTGACGATCTTGATCTTCCAGCCAAAACCGGCTTTACCGATTGCACCGACCTTATGGATGTTTTCCATACCCAAATGTACGCAGCCCGGACCGATAGATTCGGATAAGCCGTAGTTGGTATCGTATTTGTGGTTCGGGAAGTAAGCAAGCCAACGGCGGATCAAGCTCGGCGGAACCGGCTGAGCACCGATGTGCATCAAGCGCCACTGCTCGGTATTGTAGTCTTTCAGATCAAAGTCGCCGCGATCCAGCGCATCCAATAAGTCCTGTGCCCACGGAACCAGCAGCCAAACGATGGTGCATTTTTCCTTGGAAACGGCATCCAGTACAAACTGCGGATTGGTGCCTTTGAGTAAGACTGCCTTGCTGCCGGAGAGCAGACTGCCGAACCAATGCATCTTCGCACCGGTGTGATATAACGGCGGGATACATAAGAACACATCATCACGGGAGGTTTCATGGTGATGCTGCTCAACGCGTGCTGCATGCATTAAGCTCTCGTGGTTGTGTAAAATTGCTTTCGGGAAACCGGTGGTACCGGAGGAGAAATAGATCGCAGCATCGTCGGTGTCATCGATGAGGATCTTCGGTGCTTTGGAAGAGCAGTTAGCGGTCAGCTCGGTGTAGTCCTCAGCAAAGGTCGGACAGCCTGCACCGACATAGATGAGCATTCTGCGTTTGGAAATGTCCTCAGCGATCTCCTCAACACGGCCGATGAATTCCGGACCGAACACCAAAACATCTGCTTCCGCCAAGTCAACACAGTATTTGATCTCGGTTGCGGAATAACGGAAGTTTAACGGTACTGCCAGCGCACCGGTTTTTAAGATACCGAAGTAGATCGGCAGCCACTCCAGGCAGTTCATCATTAAGATCGCAACCTTGTGACCTTTGCGGATACCCTGACTTAACAGGTAGTTGGCAAAACGGTTTGCTTTCTCATCGAAAACGTTCCAGGTGATCTCTCTGCGGTAGGTCGCACTCGGGGTCGGCTCGATGAGCTCGTACTCTTTCCATGTGACATGGCGTTTTTCCTTGACTTCAGGGTTGAGTTCTACCAGAGCGATTTCGTCACCGTATAATTTACGGTTGCGCTCCAATAAATCTGTAATAGGCATAAAGCATTCTCCTTTGGGTTATGTTTTAACACTTTTGTGCTTTTATTCCGTAAAGTAATGTCCCTATTATACTACAAAATAAAGGAAATGTCAATTCTTTTTCGAGAGAAAAAAGCGGGAATATTTTATGCGAAAAATCGTGTATAGAATATGAATAAACCTAAAATCTTTTTTCAATTACGGTCGGAATATTGACAAGTATCGTGGAAAGTGGTAAAATGAAAAAAGCTATTAATTTTCAAATGAAAGTTATAACATTACATAAAAGTGAGGAAGAGAGCCATGAGAAAATTATTGCTGGGTAATGCAGCGGTAGCACGCGGTCTGTACGAAGCAGGCTGCAGCGTTGCATCTAGCTATCCGGGTACCCCGAGCACCGAGATCACCGAAGAAACCGCAAAATTCGAGGAGATCTACTGTGAGTGGGCACCGAACGAAAAAGTTGCGCTGGAAGTTGCATTCGGTGCATCTTTAGCAGGTAAACGCAGCTTCTGCGGTATGAAACACGTTGGTTTGAACGTTGCTGCAGACCCGATGTTTACCATGTCCTATACCGGCGTTAACGGCGGTATGATCATCTGTGTTGCAGACGACGCAGGTATGCACTCCTCTCAGAATGAGCAGGATTCCAGACATTATGCGATTGCAGCAAAACTGCCGATGCTCGAGCCGGCTGATTCTGCCGAGGCTATCGCATTTGTTAAGGAAGCATATGAGATCTCCGAAAAGTTTGATACTCCGGTACTGTATAAAATGTGCACCCGTATCGCGCACTCCCAGAGTGTTGTCGAGACCGGTGAGCGTGTTGTTCCGGCAGTAAAACCGTATGAGAAAAACATCGCCAAATATGTCATGATGCCGGGCAATGCGATCCGTCGTCATCCGATCGTAGAAGCAAGAACCGAAGCACTGCGTGAATATGCAGAGACCGCTCCGATCAACCGCATCGAGTGGGGCGATAAGAAACTGGGTATCATCACCTCCAGCACCTCTTATCAATATGCAAAAGAGGTATTCGGCGAGAATGCTTCCATCTTAAAACTCGGTATGGTAAACCCGCTGCCGAACAAACTGATCTTAGACTTTGCTGCACAGGTAGAGAAGCTGGTCATCATCGAGGAGCTGGATTCCATTATTGAAGATCACTGCCGCAAACTGGGCTTGGAAGTAACCGGTAAAGATGTATTCCCGATCACCGGTGAGTTCTCCCAGAATCTGGTAGCTGAGAAAATGGGTCTGGATGTCGTTGCAGGCAGCAAACTTGAGGATGTGATCCCGAACCGTCCGCCGGTTATGTGTGCAGGCTGTCCGCACCGTGGTATGTTCTATACCTTATCCAAAAATAAATGCACCGTTTTAGGCGATATCGGCTGCTATACTTTAGGTGCCGTAGCTCCGCTGGCAGCTATGGATATGACCGCATGTATGGGTGCTTCCATCAGTGCGATCCACGGCTTTAACAAAGCACTCGGTGAGCAGAGCGAGGGTAAGACCGTTGCTGTGATCGGTGACTCCACCTTTATGCACTCCGGTATGACCGGTCTTGCAAACATCGCATATAACCAGAGTAACTCCACCGTTATCATCCTGGATAACTCCATCACCGGTATGACCGGCCATCAGCAGAACCCGACCACCGGCTATACCATCAAAGGCGATCCGGCAGGTAAGATCGATTTAGAGGCGCTGTGCCGTGCTATGGGCTTTGCACGCGTTCGTGTTGTTGATCCGTATAACTTAAAAGAGTGCGATCAGGCGATCAAAGAGGAACTGGCTGCAAAAGAGCCGTCGGTCATCATCAGCCGCCGTCCGTGTGTTCTGCTCAAGACTGTCAAAGCAAAACCGGCTTATGTTGTTGAGGAAGATAAATGTAAGAGCTGCCGTGCCTGCATGAAACTCGGCTGCCCGGCAATCTCTATGAAGAACGGTAAAGCTGTGATCGATAAGACCTTATGTGTAGGCTGCGGCGTTTGTGAGCAGCTGTGTGCATTCAAGGCGCTGCATGCTTAAAGAGGGGAGTGGAAGTTCGATGCGTGAAACCAAAAATGTTATGATCGTTGGCGTGGGCGGACAGGGCTCTCTGCTGGCAAGTAAATTACTCGGCTACCTGCTGTTGAATCAGGGCTATGATGTAAAAGTTTCCGAGGTACATGGTATGTCCCAGCGTGGCGGCAGCGTTGTTACCTATGTTCGCTACGGCGATAAAGTATATTCTCCGGTCATCGATAAAGGTGAAGCGGATTATATCGTATCCTTTGAACTGCTTGAGGCAGCTCGTTGGATAGAATACTTAAAACCGAACGGTAAGATCGTGGTTAACACCCAGCAGATCGATCCGATGCCGGTTATCATCGGTGCTGCAGAGTACCCGCAGGGTCTGGTAGAGAAGATGATGGAGAAAGGTATTTCCGTAGATGCGCTGGATGCTTTAGGCTTAGCTGAAGAAGCCGGCTCCGCAAAAGCAACCAACATTGTTTTAATGGGCAGACTGTCCCGTCACTTCGACTTTGACGAAGCTGTATGGCAGGATGCACTGAATGCTTGCGTTCCGGCAAAATTCTTAGAAATGAACCGCAAAGCATTTGAGCTTGGCAGAAATTCTTAAAGATATAAAAATAACCGCCTTCGACGTTTTGTCGAAGGCGGTTTTGTTATGCCTTGATTTTAACTTCCAGAAAATGCAGGAATTCCATTGCCTGATCCAAGGTTAAGACCGCACCTTTCAGATCTTCCTGACGCAGATGTAATCCCGAGATTCTGCAGCCGGTCAGATCGATCCCTTTCAGTGAACTGCCAAAACAGTACGCATTTTGCAGATCACAGTTTGAAAAGCTGCTGCGGTTGAATTTGCAGTTTTCCAGATAGCCCCCGGTCAATCTGCAGTCGGTAAATTGGCAGGACACCAGTTTGCTTGCATTGAGATTGAACATATCCAAGCGGCATCCGTAAAACTCACAGTCGCGCAGATAACTTTCATAGAAATCCGCACCGGTAAAGCTGCAGTTTTCAAATCGCACACGCGATAAACTGGAATCGTTTAGCTTGCAGAAGGAAAAGTCGCAGTTTTTGAAGGTCACGTCGGTGCAGTCCAACTGCAGATTGCTTTCCCCAAAGGCGATCCGTTCAAATACCGCATGAGAAGCAAGCAGTTTTCCGCTTGTCACGGATAATTGCAGCGATGAAAACTGCTGCTCATATATTTCCTCACCGCTTTGGATCAGTTTCTCAAGCATCACAGTCCTCCAGACCGTATTCTGCATAGATATAAAGCGGTACGGCAGACCAACCGTGGCATAAGCTGCCGGCATTGTCAAATGCCCATGCACCGTCTGCGGTCTCCCAGAAGGTATCCGCACCGGCAAATACCATCTTGCTCCAGATCGAAAGGATCTCCTCCTTGACTGCAGCACGGTATTTTTCTTCCTGCAGCAATGCTTCGTAGCGGTAGATCGAATGGCTTAAGGTAACCGGATAGAGGCTCTTATCGTTTAAGAGTTTCTCACGGACGATCGCCTGTTTTTCCTGCGATACCAAACCGGAATAAAGTAACAGCGCACCGGTCAGCTGTGCAAAGTGGTTGGTGCGGTTGCCGTCTTTGTCCACAAAGCTCTGGTAGTACTGTTTGTCCTCATCCCAGAACATCGGGTCGATCGCAGCTTTCAATCTGTCAAATGCGGTCTGATAGCGTGTCATATCCTCGGTGTAGCCGAACTTTTCGGAAAGAGCGATACCGCTGCGTAAAGCAATCGCAAAGAAGCCGCAAAGCGGAGCATCAAAACCGGTAACATCCGGGGTATTTAAGATGCTGCCTTCCAAACCGGTCTGCCATTCATAGAAGTTCCACATGGTCTTGCCCGGCAATGCACGCATCATGCCGTTTTCTTCACAACGTGCGATCATGCCGTCTAAGATCTTTCTGCCGGTTTCAAACAACTCTTTGGCACCCTCAACATCCTTGCTGAATTGCAGGTATTCCTCGACCTGTTTTAAGAAGATCAAGGTAAATGCAGGAATGGTGATAACAACTTCACCCGGCGAACACAGCTCAAGCAATCCATCCTTACGCAGAGAATGCGCAGCCAGCTGCAGCGAGTATTTGGCAAAATCGTATTCCTCAAAGCAATAGTAACCGCAGAGCATCTGGTTACGGCTGTCCATGGTATAAAGGGCTTGCTCACGCCATGGGCAATCTTCATAGTGCTCATGCATACAAAGCTGTAAGGTGCGGACACACAGATCGGTGATGCGCTGTTCGAGTTTATCCTTGCGTACGATCGGATGTAAAGTGAGCGGATATTCGGTCGGGAGAACGCCTGCATAGTATACGGTACAGCTTTCGGCATGGATGTGAAGCTGCAGATAACGCAGACCGAAGCGGCGGAAATAGTTCTGATACTGCCTTTTTCCTGCCTGCATGGTAACTTCTGCGGCAAAGCTCCTGCCGCCGACTGCGGTACGGACACGCAGATCATCCAGATGCTCACCGAAACCGACATCTATACGGGTCTTTCGCGGAAGATCCAGTTCTAAGTTCAGTAAGCCGACGGTTTCCTCGCCGAGATCGATCACCAGATAGATGCCGTCACCGTCATCACTGCGGAAGGTGTAGCCTTTGCCGTCAAGTGTCAGCGGAGCAGCAAAACCCTCCGGACAAAGATCGGTCAGAGCTCTGGAGGATAAGAATGCGCGCTGCATACGCTCACCCGGATCGGTGATTGCAAAATTGTCGGTAAATACGCCCTGTGCGGTGATTTTGGCGCAGGAACGCGGTTTGATTGCAAGCGGTTTGATCGGACGCGGCACAGTGACCGGGTCGATATCCAAAACTTCGACCGCTTCGGTATAGCTAAGCGGCACATCCGGCTCGGTGTATGCAAAGGAGTAGCCAAGCTGACCGGTGATCTTGTTGCATTTTTCGGCATAGCCGGTCTTGGTGCAGCAAAGCGTGTTCTCGTCGCTGCAGGCAAGCAGCCCGCTTTGGTCGCTGACTGCAAATTTGATGCACGGAGTACCCAGGCGGTAGCAGGAGGAGCTTTCGCCTTCATGGTAAACGGTGATAATAAGGGTATTGCATCCGGAAACGATCGGAAGCTTGATGGTGTCAATGATTCTGCGATCCGGATAGTCCGCCAGACCGCCGAGAGATACGAAGCTGCCGTTTACGAATACGGCACAGTTGGTGTCACAGGAAAGCTCGAGCAGAGCGTTGTCCTGCGATGCGGTAAATTCGGTATAGAAGGAACAGTACTGCATGCCGCTTGCGGCATTTTTAGCCCAGATCCAATTCGCTTTATCAAAATACATGATGC
>JBGUUN010000231.1:0-1731 GCA_045133555.1 Oscillospiraceae bacterium | reverse complement strand
ACACGTCTGCCGATGACGGTGTAGACCGCCACCGCCAAACCCGCACCGAATGCAAACAGATCGCCGATCAGACTGCCGCCGAACAAGCCGTCACCCACGCATAACACCGCGCTGCCGAGTAAGGTCAGTACGATGCCGAAGATATTATTGCGAGACAGCTTTTCACCAAAGGCAAAGAACATGATGAAGCCGACGAAGAATACCTCTAAATTCGCAAGCAGGGTCGCTGCGGACAGGGTGGTTTTATGTACCGATAAAAAGTACAGCCAGAAATGAAACGATACAAATACACCCGAAAGGATGCAGGAGAATAAGGTCTTTTTCCCGATCGAAAACAGCTCTTTTTTGAATTTGAGCAGCACCGGGACACAGAGTAATATTGCGGCGAATGCCATGCGGTAGAATGCCAATGTTAAACTCGGTGCATCCGAAAAGCGCACCCACAGCGAGGAGGTCGAAGCACCCAGTACCCCTAACATCACGATCGGCACCGCGAAACGGTTTTGCTCTTTATGCATAAGTCAAATCTCTTTTCTTCAGTCTGTTGTAGTGCAGATAGAAGCCGACACCCAGTAAGATCGCTGCGGTGACCCAGGCAAACGGGGTAGCCCAGCAGACACCCGCATAGCCCCACATACCTGCCCACCAGAACGGGATGACGGTACGGCAGATCAGCTCCAAGACGCCCGACATAAACGGATAGGTCGGGTTGCCCAGACCCTGCAATGCATTACGGTATAAGAATAAGATGCCAAGGAACGGTGCGGTGATCGCAACGGCATTCTGATAGAGCAGTGCACAGGAAACGATCTCCTCAAACAGCATAGCGTCCGAGTTATCCACAAAGACACCTGCCAGTGCGTGACCGAAGATCAGTACCAAAACGGCAACGATCGCGTTGAATACCACGGTGATAACAAGGCCCTTATGTACGCCCTCTTTGACACGGTCTAAGCGTTTTGCGCCGTAGTTCTGACCGACATAGGTCGCCATTGCGGTACCCAGACAAGCGCACGGCTCACAGGCAAGCATCTCGACCTTACCCGCAGCGGTGAAGCCTGCGACAACGATCGAGCCGAAGGAGTTGACCACTGCCTGCATGATCATACAGCCGATGGCGGTGATGGAGGTCATAAACGCATTCGGACCGCCCAGACGCAGCAGCTCCCAGCACATATGGCGGGTCGGGATCCAATGTTTTTTCTGCGGGATGAGGTAGCGGTAATGGGAGAACAGATACCAGATGCCGATGACAGCGGAGATGCCCTGTGCGATGATGGTCGCATAGGCAACGCCTGCGATGCCCATATCAAATAAAATAACGAACACCAGGTCAAGTGCGACATTGACCACCGATGAGATGATCAGCAGATAAAGCGGGGTTTTGGAGTCACCGATCGCACGCATGACCGCGGAGACGAGGTTATAGTACAGGGTGAACACAACGCCCATAAAGACGATGAAGATATAGGTATACGCATCATCGATGATATCTTCCGGGGTTTTCATGATCTCCAAAAGCGGGCGGGTGAAGAAGATCATTGCCACGGTGATAAGCACGGTGATCACAGCGGTGAGCAAAAAGGACATTGCGACCGCGTGTTTCAAGGCGTCATAGTTTTTCTGTTCGGACTGGTTGAGTGCGCCGTACTGTTGGGAGATGATGATCGAGAAGCCGCCCATCAATCCGGTCGCAAAGCCGATGACCAGAAACGAGAGTGCGCCGGTGGA
>JBGUUN010000230.1:0-7194 GCA_045133555.1 Oscillospiraceae bacterium | reverse complement strand
TTCGCTGGGGCTTTCGGTGGTGTTGATCTTATGGACCGATCCGTTTGCGATCGGCAGTCTGGGTCTATGGATGTCGGTTTGTGCAGTGTTCGGCATCGGGGTACTGTGTCCGATGCTAGGAAAGCTTTCCGCACCGCTGAGAGAGCGGATATTTACGGCGGTACACGGTAAATATAAAAAGCAGAAGCTGTTTTTGCTGCGTAAAGCTTTTGGACTATTCGATGGATTGACGGCAGGTATGGCGGCTTCGGTCGGACTGCTGCCGGTGTATTTATTTGTCTTTTCCTATCTGCCGGTCGGTGCGGTACTGATTGGCGGTGTTCTGGGGATTCTGTTTGCGGCGATCTTACTGTTTGGTATCTTGTTTGCGGTAAGCGGCTTGATCGGATTTATACCGGGATTATCACTTTGTGCGGTATTTCTTGAGGTACTGCTCGGATGGCTGAAAGCTGTGATCTCGTTTGTTGCCGCCAAACCTGTTTTCTGTATTCCGCTCAGATGGGAATTTGCGGTCATCTTTACGGTATTTTTCCTCCTTTGTCTGCTGCTTTGCAGCCGTAAGATCCGCAAAAAGCTGCTGCATACCGAAAAACGGTTCGGTGTAGGCATTTTCTTGGCATCTTTTTTCCTTTTGGGCTTGCTTTTTACACAGTATTACCAGTATAATATAATAGAGATTACTGCTGTGGGTGGATACGAAAACAAGAATGTTGCCGTCATCACAGAAAATAAAGCGACGGTATTTATCTGTTACGATACTGCCGTTGATGGAAAAGAGATGCTGCAATTTCTCAAAAAACGCGGTGTCAGAGAAATCGACCGTATTTTTCTGATGCGGCCCGGCAACGGTGCACCGGATGCGGTTTTGATGCTTGAACGGTACTATCCGGTAGGAGAACTTTATTATAATGGCTACGGATTGCCTGCCGATCGGCTGATGACGCCGATTGAAACCGGGGATATCCCGCTCTCCGGCGGAATGGTGGCAAGCTTTGCGTACAGTAAGCAGGGATTGAATGCTGCGTTGGAGCATGGTGCATACGAAGTATATTTGATGCAGGATCTTGCGCTGCTCGGTGTGCATGATACATTTTTGGATAATCCGAATGTGCTCATGGTATATGCGCCGATCAAAAACGTTGCGGTGGGATACACCGAGACCGAATTGGCGGTATTATTGGAGGATGGCAGACTGCCCGGACAGATCAAAGCGGGACAGACCGTCCTATTCTCCGATGAAGCGGTAGTACTTCGTATCGATCGCTTCGGTATGACGGAAGATATGGCAGAATAAAGGAATGGAACGACTATGCCGATAATTTCAGATCAGCAGCTGGGAAAGGATATTCGCAGCTCGAGAATAGAACATTGCTATTTCTTATATGGCAAGGAACATTTTAATATCGACAAGGCAGTTTTGGCGATCATCCGAAAAGTAGTTCCGGCAAAGGATGAGGATTTTTGCCTGGAGCGACTGGATGACAAGGCATCGGTAAACGATATCAATGCTGCTGTGACAGCGGTATCGATGTTTGCCAAAAGCAAATGCATCACAGTGCGCGATTATGCACTGCAGCAGCTTGGTGATGAGGAGCTGTCCTTGCTGGAAGAAACGATACAGTGCAGCTCGGAAGATGCGGTATTGCTGTTTTACTACACGGAGGTACAGCCGGACTTAAAATCCGCGAAGGTCAAGAAGGTGATGGACGTATTTGCAAAATACGGCTGTGTGACCAAGCTTGACCCGAAGGATGCGGTCACGCAGCGTAGGCAGGTGCAGGACCTTTGCAAGAAAAACGGTGTTGCGATCGATGCGGCATCGGCGGATGCGTTGGTGGAGCGATTCAAGGATGACGGTTTCCATCTGCGCAACGAGACCGAGAAGATGATCGCGTATGCACTCGGCCGCTCGGCGGAGAATGCGGTGATCACGGTGCAGGACGTGGAATTTATGTGCATGGGTACGGTGGAGGATACGGTCTTTGATCTGACCGATGCGATCTTAAATGGCAACCATCGCCGTGTCTTTGGTTTGCTGGAGCGTCTTTTGCAGCAGAAGGCGGAAGGTCTTTCCATCACCGGTGCGCTGACGGTAAGCTTTACCGATCTGTACCGTGCAAGGCTTGCTTTGGATTCCGGTGTTTCGGCAAAGCAGGTCGCTACCGATTTTTCTTATCCTCCCAAACGCGAATTTATCGTAGCAAGAAGTTTTGCAAGAGCGGAGCGATATTCCGCAAGGCAGTTAAGACAGTGCTTTGATATCCTGACCGAGACCACCGATGCGTTGATGGGCTCGAAAACGAATGAACGTATCCTGATCGAGCGTATGATCGCGCGGATGCTGACGGTCATGGCCGGAACGAAACGGTAGGTGTGATATGGAAAAGATCTATTTAAAACAGCCTGTGATCGTAGAAGGCCGTTATGACAAGAGCAAGCTGCAGAGTATGATCGGCAGTTTGATCATTGCGACCGACGGATTTCGCATCTTCAAAGATAAAGAAAAACAGTATATGATCCGTACGCTTGGCCAAAAATACGGATTGGTGATCTTGACCGATTCGGATAAGGCTGGTCTTATCATCCGCAATCACATCAAATCCATTGCGGGCGGCTGCCGTATGGTGCAGATCTATATTCCGCAGATCATCGGTAAAGAGTCCAGAAAGGCCAAACCGGGTAAAGAAAATTTACTCGGCGTAGAAGGCATGGAGATTTCGCTTTTGCGTAAACTGTTTGCCGAGCACGGATTGACCGAGGAGCAGGAAGAACGGGTGTCTGACCCGATCACCAAGCAGGATTTTTTTGCAGACGGTTTGTCCGGCGGGCCTAACAGCGAAGCACGCCGCAAAGCCTTGATGCAGCGGTTAAATCTCCCGCAATACTTAAGTGCCAATGCACTGTTAGATGTCTGCTGCAGTTTATTGACACGGGAAGAATATCATAAAATCGTGGCGGAGTTATTCGCCGAAGAAAAATAAACGACAGAAAATACGACAATAAAGGAGGACGAAAAGCAAGTGGTCTTTTCCAGTTTAACGTTTTTATTTGCGTTTCTTCCGCTGACGCTGGGATTATATTATCTGGTCCCGAAATCGTGGAAAAATGCAATTTTATTCGTATCGGGTATCATCTTCTATGCATGGGGTGAACCGATCTATGTATGGGTCATGGTGCTTTCCACCTTGATCGACTACACCGCAGGACGTTTGATCCATCGGTTTGATGACAGACCGAAATTGAGAACGGTTTTCCTGCTTGTTTCTCTGGTGATGAATATCGGTTTGCTGGGTGTATTCAAGTACAGCTCGTTTGTGGTGGAGAACATCAACCTGTTGTTTTCGCTTAACATCCCGGACCCGGCATTGCCGCTTCCGATCGGTATCTCGTTCTTTACCTTCCAGAGTATGTCTTATACCATTGACCTGTATTTGAGAAAGATCGAGGTACAGAAGGATCTTTCGGTATTTACCACCTATGTTACCCTGTTCCCGCAGATCGTTGCCGGCCCGATCGTTCGTTACAGTCAGGTGGCAGATGAGCTTGAGCATCGTGTGATCGGTATGAATACCATTGCCGGCGGTATCGGTATTTTCATCAAAGGTCTTGCCAAGAAGGTCATTCTGGCAAACGGTATCGGTGCGGTTTGGACAGCGGTCAAAGCGCTGGATTACGGTGAGATCTCGGTATTGACGGCTTGGGTTGGCATTTTGGCATTTACCTTCCAGATCTACTACGATTTCTCCGGCTATTCGGATATGGCAAAAGGTATGGGCCGTATGCTCGGTTTCCATTTCCCGGATAACTTCCGCCATCCGTATACTTCCAAGAGTGTTTCGGAATTCTGGAGAAGATGGCATATCACGATGGGCGAATGGTTCAAGAGCTATGTATATTTCCCACTTGGCGGAAGTCGCTGCTCTACCTTCAAGAAATACCGTAATATCTTTATCGTATGGCTGCTGACCGGTTTATGGCACGGTGCAAGCTGGAACTTTGTGCTGTGGGGCTTATACTTCGGTGTTCTGCTGGTATTGGAGCGTCTTTTCCTGCAGAAGTTGCTGGATAAACTGCCGAAATTCTTGCAGGTCGCTTACACTTTCCTGTTGGTCATCTTCGGTTGGGTACTGTTTGAAATGACCGATATGACGAGTCTTGCGGGCTTCTTTGGCGCAATGTTCGGATTTGCGGGCGGATTTGCGGATCATTACGCGGTATTTACCGTTTGGAATAATCTGGTGCTGTTTATCCTTTGTGCGATCTGTGCGACCACGCTGCCGGATCGATTTGTGGTAAAAATGCGCCGCAAATATCATCGTGCTACCGAGATCGCATTGCCGGTGGTACAGACCGTCACTTTACTGGTCTGCATCGCGTTCCTGGTCAATGCGACCTATAACCCGTTCTTGTATTTTAACTTCTAAAGAAAGGAGCAGCTTGTTATGAAAAATGGAAAAAGCAAGGTTTCTCTCAGTAAAAAGATCAGTGTGATCCTGTTTTCTGCCGTAATTCTGATTCTGGCGCTCCTGACGGTATTTCTGCCGAAAAAGGAAAAATCCGAGGAAGAAAACAAGGTGCTGGCCACTTTCCCGAAGTTTTCGGTAAGCAGTGTTTTTGAAGGAAAGTTCATGAAAGATCTGGACACTTATTTTTCGGATCATTTTGCATTCCGCACCGATTGGATCGCTGCGGAAACCAATGTGCAGAAGCTGCTTGGTAAAACGGTGATCAATGATGTGTTTATCACATCGGACCGTATGATCGAAAATGTCGGCGAACCGAATGATGCGGCAGTTGCCGGTTCGATCGATGCGATCAACCGCTATAAGGAAATCTTCGGCGAGGATATGCAGGTGGCACTGATGCTGGTGCCGACAGCCGGTGAGATCTACCGTGACAGCTACAACCAATATGCTCCGGTACTGGATCAGACCGGATTTATCCAGGATGTGTACGGCCAGCTCAACGGAGTGGATGGTGTGGATGTATTCTCCGCACTGCATGCGGCAAGAGATTCCTATATCTATTACCGTACCGACCATCATTGGACCAGTTACGGTGCATATATCGGTTATGCGGTGTTATCCAAGACGCTTGGCTATAATCCGATCGGGTATGAAAAGTTCAATGTCGAGCACGCATCGGATTCGTTTTTGGGAACCGTGTACTCCAAAGTACTGACCAATGCGGAAATGGCAGATACCATTGATTTATATTATTATGCCGCAAAGGATGTGGTTACCTCGGTCGAGGTGTTTAACGGCGGTGAGACCGAAATATACGACTCCATTTTTTTCAGAGAGCATCTGGAGGGCAAGGATAAGTACAGCACGTATCTTGGTACCAACCAGCCGATGATCACGATCCATACCAATGTGGATAACGGTCAGAAGCTTTTGATGTTCAAAGATTCGTATTCGCACGAGATGGTGCAGTTTTTATGTCAGCACTATGAGCAGATCACACTGATGGATATGCGATATATCAATCAGGATTTCAGCTTGCTGGCAGATCCGGCGGACTATACCCAGACGCTGTTTCTTTATAATGTCGGCGGTTTTATCGACGAAACGAGCTTAAAGAAACTGAATCTGGCAAAAGGAGAGGAATAAAAATATGAAAAAGAATGTAGCAAAGATCTTGACGCTGCTGTTGGTGCTTAGTATGGCACTTTGCGTCTTTGCGGGATGCAGCGAAGTTACCTCCAATTCGGAGCTGGCGGAATCCGCACAGCAGTCCTCTGAGGAGGTGTCGTCGGAGGAAGAGTCCTCTGAAGAAGTTTCTTCGGAGGAAGAAGTGTCTTCTGAAGAAGCACAGGTCCCACAGGGCAATCAGAATCCGTTGACCGGTACCTTTGATCTGGATGAGGGTGCGATCGGAAAACGTCCGGCAGCGATCATGATCAACAACATCAAGGTAGCTCTGCCGCAAAGCGGTATCGCAGATGCCGATCTGATCTATGAGATGCCGGTAGAAGGCGGCATTACCCGTATGATGGCGGTCTATGCGGATTATACCAAGGTGCCGACCACGGGTTCCATCCGCAGTGCACGTCACAACTATCTGGAGTTGGCACTGCCGCTTGACGCGATCTACGTGCATTTTGGTGGAAGCAACATTGCAAAGGCAAAAATCCAGGAATACGGTATCAAGGATGATATTGACGGTTTATACTCCATGACCGGCTTTATGCAGGATAAATCCGTTGCTGCTGCGAAAGGCAAGGAGCATAGCTACTACACCACCGGTGCATTGCTGCAGAAAGCCATTGACAGCAAGGGAATCCGTTCCGACTCCAAACTCAACCAGACCGCATTTAAATTTGCAGATGAATATACCGCACCGGAAGATGCTCAGGACTGCAGCGAAATCAAGGTGAAGTATTCCGGCTATGTTACTGCCAAATTCACCTATAATGCGGAGAAGGACAGCTACTCCAAACAGCAGTTCGGTCAGGCTCATATCGATGCCAATACCGGCGAGACTGTTTCGGTACATAATGTATTTGTTTTATACACCAACATCTACACCATGGACAAACAGGGTCATCAGCAGATCGACTTAAACAGCGGCAGCGGTTATTACTGCACCGGCGGTAAATATCAGAAGATCACCTGGAGTAAAGGCGGCATCAACGCACCGTTTGTGTTCAAGGATGCGGCAGGAAACGAACTGACCGTTTCTGCGGGCAACAGCTGGGTATGTATCGTGCCGAATGATATGAAGGCATCTACCGTTGTAACTCCGTAAATGAACAAAATATGAACGATTAAAAGCATATTCCGTTTGGGGTATGCTTTTTTTGTTGTTATCGTTTACCTCTTAAATGGATACGATAAAAGGTCGGATGCACCCATAAACATCTTTGTTTCTGTGAAACAACTTGTTTCACAGATTTAATATGCATATTGCGCGGCTGTTTTCAAGATTTTTCTATTATAATAGATGTACATGGTCGCAAAATCACATCAAAAAATAACAACCGTGTGCGTACACGGTAAAAAACATAAAAAAATATAATTATTTTCGAAAAAACCGTTGACAAATCTTTTGACGTGTGCTATACTAAAATCACAGAAAAGAAAGAGAGGATCAGACCAATGGGCCGGTTAAACAAAACCTGACCACAACTGAATATCTTAAACCGAATCAACGACTGTATCGGTTCCGGATCAAAGCGAAGCTTCCGGAGAA
>JBGUUN010000229.1:0-2738 GCA_045133555.1 Oscillospiraceae bacterium | reverse complement strand
CATGTGTTCCATATATATTCCTCCCTTTCAGATATTTGCTATAGTACGATTATACCATATGTTCCTATCATTCTGCAATATGTTTTTTCAAAAAAATATGTTATAATTTTAAAAAAGCAAAACAGAGGGGGAATCATCTTGAAACGAAACTTATTTGCGGCATTGTCCGCAATGCTCGTCCTGCTTTCCGCATGCGGCGGAAATGAGGGGGCGGTTACGGAAACCCAGACTGCCGGCGTCGCCGATACGGAAGCTGTCACAGAGGCTGTTCCGGGCGTGCAGTATCCGCGTGAGGCCATCGATTACAACGGTGCGACCTTTACGGTCCTCAACTGCATCGACGAGCTTTGGGACGGCTCTTTTCATATCCTTGATTACGAACAGGAAACAGGTGACTCGATCGAAGACGGCATCTTCAACCGTGCCAGAAATGCGGAGGAACGCTTCAATATCACTTTGAATGTCATCAAAGATGAGCTCTTTGATCTGGGACAGATCCTGAATAAGGCTGTGATGGCAGGTGACAGCACTTATGATGCTGCGTACAATTCTCTGTCCGGCGGCACTCCCGAACCGCTGCTCGGCAAAAGCGGTCTGAATCTGTATGACATTGAAAGCCTTCATCTGGAGGACGATTGGTGGCATCAGGTTTTCATTGAAGATGCAACGCTGTTCAGGGATACGCTGTATGCCATGCCCGATTTCTGTAATCTGATGGGTTATACCCGAACCCAGTCGCTTGCATTCAATAAGAATATGTTTGACACCTACGATATGGAATTGCCGTACGATCTGGTTCGTGAGGGTAAATGGACGGTTGACAAAATGCGGGAGTATATGGCGCAGGTCGTCAATCTGAACGGTGATGCATCCTTTAAGAAATCCGAGGAGACCGTAAATGCGGTTTACGGCTTTGGTGCACAGCATGAGGGTTCTATGTTCTCTCTGATGGCAGGCAACGGTGAATCGTTCATTGTGTTCGACGGCGATGGCAGCCCTGTGTTCCGCGAGGATCTCTCTGTATTGGAATCGGCATACACGAAGCTTGCCGATCTCTTCAGCACCGACGGTTACGGTGTCATGAAGAACGGCAATGCCAACAGCAACGACGGTTCTGCTATGGACCTGTTCAGTGCCGGCCGGCTTCTGTTCTACTGTAATGCGACAGGCGCATGTGCGGCACAGACATTCCGCGATTTTGAATTTGAATACGGAATTCTGCCCATGCCGAAGTTCTCTGAAGATCAGGAATGTTACTATTCGGCGATCAGTGAATATACCCTTTCCCTGATCGTACCGATTACAGCGCCCGACCCGGAAATGACAGGCAATATCATCAACTATATGTCGTTTGCCGGTAAGACGGATATCATTCCCGAGCTTCAGGTCGCGCTTTGCTATAAGGGTCTGCGCGATGAAGATTCCATTGAGATGCTGAATATTATCATGGATACCATCTATATCGATCTCGGTTATGTACAGAGCTGGTCGACCGATCTGTCGAAGCAGCTTGCAAAGCAGATCATGTCGAACAATCTCAGACTGGCATCCATTGCCGAAAAGAACCAGAAGAAGATCACCAAAACCATCGAACGTGCCATTGAAGATATGACCGAGGGCCGCGAATAAGGAGTACACCTATGAAAGAAGAACATCTGACACCCGGTACAGCGCTGTGCAGTGATACGTATTACCGCTTTGAAGGCGATATCCTCGATGTTTCGCTGTCAGATACGCAGCATATCACCGATCGGATCTATCTGTCGCTGACGGCGTTTCACCGCGGGGCTCTGGATACGGCGTTTTATCTGCACGGTCTGAAAAATGTGGTTCTCGATTTTGGCGGTGCGACGCTGTTCCTGCGCGGGCGCATTCAGCCGTTTATCGTCGATGAATGCGAGAACATCACGATCAAAAATGTGACCGTTGCCTATGACCGTGCGTTTTTCTCCGAATTTGATGTGGTCTCCAATGAAAACGGGGAGCTGCGTCTTGCTCTGCGTGAGAATTTTCCGTGCCGTGTTGAAAACGGCTATCTGATCCCGTATTCCGATACATGGGAGAACAGAGAACTCCATATCGGGGATATGTTTGTGCAGGCATTTGACCGCGAAACACGCGAATCTGACGGCTGGACGGTCGCGGCCATCGGTGAGGAGATCAAGCTCAAGGATACGCCGCCCTGTCCCGTTGCGCATCTGCGTGTGCGCGAGGAGGACGGAGACATCGTTCTGATGGGGCCGGTACCCTCACACTGGAACTCCCGTCATGTTGTTGCGCTGTCTCATGAAACACGTGACAAATCCTCTGTATTTCTGTGCCGCTCCCAAAATATCACGATTGAAAACTACCGTATGCTCAACGGTGCCGGCTACGGTATTACGGGTATGTATTCCGGGAATATCACCGTTGACGGTCTGATTTTGACGCATGATGAAAAATCGCCCGGCATTCTCTCCAATTCCGCCGACGCGGTGCATCTGATCGCAGCAAAGGGTGACGTGATCATCCGCAATTCCGTGATGGAAGGTATGTTTGACGATGCGCTGAATGTTCATACGAATTTCTATCTTGCGCACGGTGTTCGAGATGGCAAGCTCTGTGCTTACAAAGGGCCGGAAAGCTATTCCTGTGATGCGTATTATCAGGTTTTTGGAGTAGGGGACATCATTCGAGTTTACCGCGGACAAACGCTGGAACCGAAATGTACACTCCGGATTCTGGAGACAGAGGTTCTG
>JBGUUN010000228.1:0-6090 GCA_045133555.1 Oscillospiraceae bacterium | reverse complement strand
CAGTGCGACCTTCCTGGAAGCCGTCACCTACCACGCGATCGCACTCGGTTTCATCGCACTTTCGCTGCGTGTTCCGGAAAAAAACGGTAACGGCAGCGTGATCAAAAGCAGTAAAAACGGTGCGCTGATCGTTTCGACCTATTTGGTACAAGGCATCGTCGGCTTAGGTATTTCCATCGGTATGGCCTACACCGTTATGCCGGAACTGTTCAAGGCAAGCGGCATTTTGCTTCCGATGGCATACGGACAGGGTCCGGGTCAGGCAAACAATGTCGGTTCCACCTATGAGGCTCTCGGCATGGCGGGCGGCAGATCCTTCGGCTTATCGCTTGCCGCAGCAGGTTACTTATGCGCTTGCGTGGTCGGTGTTGTTTTCTTAAATATCTGGAGCCGCAAGGGTAAATTCAAACGCTACTCCGAAAAAGAGCAGATCTCCGGCTCAGTCACCGTGGATGCTTTCCAGGATCATAACGAGATCCCGACCTCGGAATCCATCGATAAATTAAGCGTACAGGCGGCTTTGGTCGTGCTGGTATACCTGTTGACCTATCTGCTGACATGGGTTATTTCCTCTTTGTTGAATGCCGTTGCGCCGGGATTGGCTGCCACCGTTTCCACCCTGCTGTGGGGCTTTAACTTCATCATCGGCTCCATGCTTGCAACCGGCTTACGCAGCCTGTTTGTAGGCTTCAAGCGATTCAAATGGATGAACCGTCAGTATCAGAACAACTATCTGTTAAGCCGCATCTCCGGTCTGCTGTTCGACGTTATGACCGTTGCGGGTATCGCATCGATCGAGATCAGTGACCTGGCAGGCTACTGGCTGCCGTTCTTACTCATGGCGGTGATCGGCGGTATCGTTACGATGGTTTACCTGCTGTTCATGTGCAAAAAGATGTACCCGGATTACACCTACGAGGGCTTCTTTGCAATGTTCGGTATGCTGACCGGTACCATCAGCTCCGGCGTACTGCTGCTGCGTGAAATCGATCCGGAATTAAAGACCCCGGCATCCAATGACCTGATCACCGGCAGCTCCTTCGGTATCATATTCGGTTTCCCGATGCTGTTGCTTGTCAGCTTTGCCGCACAAAGCGATCTTTCCGCGATCTGGGCACTTGGCCTTATCGTCGTATACCTGATCGCTCTGCTCTTATACATCTTCAAAGTCGGTAAAAAGAAAGCCAAATGATTCCATACATAAAAAGCTCCGATCTTTCGATCGGAGCTTTTTTATTGCAACAATTCTGTCAGCTGCGGCAGCAGACGCAGCATATCCGCATAACCCTGTTCCATACGGCGCTTGGCACCCTCCGCGGTAAAATCTAAAAGCCCGCTTATGACACCGCCCTGATCCGCCTGCGGAACGATCTCCAAAAGTTCGGCATCCGGATACTCCTTTTGCAGTTTTCCCGTTTTGATATCATCGTCCAGATGGCAGACGATGATTTTTCGATACCCCATATCATACAACGGTTTGACCGGCACATTGTCCGCAACACCGCCGTCCATATAGGACACACGGTCGATCTCCTGCCTTGGGAAAATGGCCGGTAATGCGCTGGATGCCATCGCAATGCGTTTGACCGTATCCGCATCTTTGCCGTCCATCCGCAGATAACGGATTCCCGGCTTGCAACGTTTTCCCGCTAAGGCAAACGCACCGGCAAATACCGGCATGGCAAGCTTAGCAATCCTTTGGAAATCGATATTCCGCAAAATCAACTGTTCGATCCCCTCCGGCGAAAACACACCGTTTTTGAGCATCCTGGTAATGGCAATGTTAATACCGATAGAAAACGGCAGAAAACCGCCGCCGAATACCAAAGGCATCAGCTTTACCGCCGCCTTGGCATCAAAGGTCAAAATATCCTTTTGTGTGATACTGCTCCAGATCCTCTCTGCGGTATCCAGATCCCCGTTTGCAAATAACAGCGCATTCAATGCACCCACCGATGTGCCCGAAACACCGCTGATCCGATCCGCTATCCCGTACTCCTTGAGGGCCTTCCATACACCGATCTGATAAGCGCCTTTACCGCCTCCGCCGGCTAAAACCAATCCGATTCGTGGTTTATCCATGATTGTTCTCCTTATCACCTTTTTTACTGTATAAATCTCTCTTTTTTCGTATTTCCGCTTCGCTTTCCGCACTTTAAATGGGCATTGAACAGGCAAAACCACGGCATTTATCGGCATTTTAAGAGGAAAGATGCCAAAATTTTAACGCACTTTTATACATTTTGCCGCTTTTCGCTATTTGTTGCCCCGTTTTGTTTTTTCTTGCCAAACATCATTTTTGTTGCATTTGCAACAGACAAAAGCCTAAAAAGGGGGTATAATAAAAACCGTTCCCGATATGGGACAAAAAAGGACAAAGCCGAAGGGAGAGAATGTTATGCGAAACGATCAAACGACCGAGTGTTTACGCGGTGCAAAGACGCAAGTCTTTACATCCTTGTTTGCTGCCGCCGTAAGATCCGGGTTCGCAGATGTTCAGTATCACTGACGCATCCCTTTGCCCTGTCAGAACGATGGATCGTACCGGCACCATCCTTATTCGGATGTGCCGTTTTTTGATGCGGTAAATTCGATTTTCTTTCCGTTGGTGTAAAGCACACCTTCCTCGTTGAGCTTTTTGACCTCGCGCATCAGCGCACTGCGGTTGACGCACAGATAATCCGCCAAGCGGCTCCAGGTCATCGGAAGTTCAAAACGCGGACCAAACGCATCCTCTCGAAACGAGAGATAGCAAAGCAGCTTTTCTCTGGTGCTTCTTCTGCTTAAGATCTGCAGGTGCATATTGAGGTTTCTGGCCTTGATCGCCGCCATGCAGAACAGATTATCCACCAGCTGGCTGTGATGCACACAGGCGTTCTCACAGCGCTTGATGATGTCGCTGTAACGGATGAATAAGACCTTGCACTCGGTGATCGCCTCTACCGCATAGCCGTGTGCGGAAAGCGGCAGCAAAAACAGCTCGCCGAATACCGAATTGACCGTCAGATCCTCCAAAATGACACTGTTTCCATCCGCGTCGGTCGCTACGACCTGCGCATTGCCGGATTGAATGATGCCCACCCGCTCCGGGTGAGCACTGTAATCGATGATATGCTCTCCGGCATAATAGGTTTTATATTCCGGAGCACAGCACTGCAAAAGCTTTTGCTTTTGCTTCTCCCCGATACGGTCAAAGAGTCCGACCTGCCTTTGAGAAGAAATGGGCATGAATTGCTCAAAACGTTTCATATATTTTCCTTCCTTTTCGAGGTGTATTCTCTATATGACCCTATTATACCACCTTTTTGTTGCAAAAGCAACAACCACTTTCGGCATTTTGAACTATTGCATTTTTATGAAAAGTCTGTTAGAATAGTACATGCAGCGCGTAAAAGCATTTTTTATGTCGAAGGCGAACCCAACACGAAATTTACTGGAGGCTATATCATGAAGATCATCAAACGCAACGGCAGCGAGGCCGTATTTGACAGCGGCAAAATCTTAACAGCGATCGGAAAGGCGAATTCTGTCGTTTCCGAAGCGGATAGACTGACCGATGCGCAGATCGAAGTGATCGTAAAAAATGTTACCGATCAATGTAAAGAAGCGCTTCGCGCAGTCAATGTTGAAGAAATTCAGGATATGGTTGAAGATCAGTTAATGGCATCCGGCGCTTATATGGTTGCCCGCCGTTACATCACCTATCGCTATACCCAGAATCTCCGCCGTTCGAGCAACACCACCGACGAGCGTATCTTAAGCCTCATCGAATGCCAGAACGAAGAAGTCAAACAGGAAAACTCCAATAAAAACCCGACTGTAAACAGTGTTCAGCGTGACTATATGGCAGGCGAGGTCTCCAAAGACTTAACCCGTCGTATGCTGCTCCCGCCGGATATCGTTTCCGCTCATGAAGAAGGCATCATCCACTTCCACGACAGCGACTATTTCGCACAGCATATGCACAACTGCGATCTGGTCAACTTAGAAGATATGCTGCAAAACGGTACCGTTATCTCCGGTACCTTGATCGAGCGTCCGCACAGCTTCTCCACCGCCTGCAACATTGCGACCCAGATCATTGCACAGGTCGCTTCCAACCAGTACGGCGGCCAGAGCATCAGCCTTGCACACCTTGCTCCGTTTGTTGACGTATCCCGTCAGAAGATCAAAGCAAACGTAGAAAAAGAGCTGGAAGGTCTTGGTGTATCCGAAGAAAGAAAACATCAGATCGTCGAGCAGCGTCTGCATGACGAGATCTCCCGCGGTGTTCAGACCATCCAGTATCAGGTCGTCACCTTAATGACCACCAACGGTCAGGCTCCGTTCATCACCGTATTCATGTACCTGGGTGAGGCAAGAAACGAGCGCGAGAAAAAAGACCTTGCGATCATCATCGAGGAGACCATCCGTCAGCGCTATGTCGGCGTTAAGAACGAGGACGGTGTCTGGATCACCCCGGCATTCCCGAAACTGATCTATGTTCTGGAAGAGCAGAACATCCACCCGGATTCCCCGTACTACTATCTGACCAAGATGAGTGCGAAATGTACCGCAAAACGTATGGTTCCGGACTACATCAGCGAAAAGAAAATGTTAGAACTCAAAGTCGATAAAAACGGCGAAGGTCACTGCTACACCTGCATGGGCTGCCGCAGCTTCTTGACCCCGTATGTCGACGAAAACGGTAAACCGAAATATTACGGCCGCTTTAACCAGGGCGTTGTCACCATCAACTTAGTTGACGTAGCCCTCTCCTCCGGCGGTGACTTTGATAAATTCGAGCAGATCTTTGAGGAGCGTTTAGAGCTGTGTCATAAAGCACTGCGCTGCCGTCACGAGCGTCTGCTGGGTACCCCGAGTGATGCCGCTCCGATCCTTTGGCAGTACGGCGCACTGGCAAGACTCAAAAAAGGTGAGACCATCGACAAATTACTGTACGGCGGCTACTCCACCATTTCCTTAGGCTTTGCGGGTCTTTACGAATGCGTCAAGTTCATGACCGGCGAAAGCCATACCGATGCAAAAGCAAAACCGTTTGCTCTGCACGTTATGCAGAAGATGAACGATAAATGCAAAGAGTGGAAAGAAGCAGAGCGCATCGACTATTCGCTCTACGGCACTCCGCTGGAAAGCACCACCTATAAATTCGCATCCTGCTTACAGCGCAGATTCGGCATCATCGAAGGCATCACCGACAAGAACTATATTACCAACAGCTATCATGTTCATGTCACCGAGCCGATCGATGCATTCACCAAGCTGAAATTCGAAAGCGAATTCCAGCAGCTCTCTCCGGGCGGTGCGATCTCCTACGTTGAGGTCCCGAACATGCAGGACAACTTAGAAGCAGTTATGAGCGTTATCCAGTTCATCTACGACAACATCATGTATGCTGAGCTGAATACCAAGAGCGACTACTGTCAGGTCTGCGGCTACGACGGCGAGATCCGCATCGTAGAGGACGACGGCAAGCTCATCTGGGAATGCCCGCACTGCAAAAACCGCGAACAGAATAAACTGAATGTTGCAAGACGTACCTGCGGCTACATCGGTACCCAGTTCTGGAATCAGGGCCGTACCCAGGAGATCCGCGACCGCGTACTGCATCTGTAAGAGGTTTTCATGAATTACGCAACGATCAAATATTGTGATATCGCAAACGGGGTTGGTGTTCGCACCAGCCTCTTTGTTTCAGGCTGCACCCATCGCTGCAAAAACTGCTTCAACAAGGAAGCATGGGATTTTGCCTACGGTGCACCCTTTACTTCCGAAATTGCCGAAGAAATTTTGGAAAGCATCAAGCCTTACTATGTGACCGGTTTGTCCTTACTGGGCGGCGAGCCGATGGAGCCGGAAAACCAGCGCGGCCTTATCGAGCTTGTCAGAGCGTGTAAGCAGCGTTTTCCGGACAAATCCATCTGGTGCTATACCGGATATACCTATGAGAGCGATCTGCGTGCAGGAGGCAAGGTACACTGCGAGGTGACCGATGAGCTGCTGGAGTGTATCGACGTATTGGTGGACGGTGAGTTCATCCAGGATCTGTATGACATCACCCTGCGCTTCCGCGGAAGCTCCAACCAGCGC
>JBGUUN010000227.1:0-8902 GCA_045133555.1 Oscillospiraceae bacterium | reverse complement strand
TTCCATCGCCGCTCTCTGGCTGCATTGCCGCAAATGGGTGCACCGCAGGAGTTGATCGATGCGCTGCAGAAGGTGCCGTATGCGCCGGCAGAAACGGCGTATGAAGCGGTGGTTTCCTTAAACTACGGTCTGTTCTTTGACGGTTTTGATAACATCGGACGTGTGGATTCCATTTTAGAGCCGTATTATAAGGGCGAGGATATGAGAGAATGGCTGCATGCTATGTTTGAAAATATGCAGACCAACGTCCGTTGGAGCATCACACTCGGTCCGGATTACAATGATATCACCCGTCAGGCACTCGAGGCGACCCGCGGTCTTGCAAGACCGCTGACCGAGCTGCGTGTGGTCGAGGGTATGCCGGAGGATATCTGGGAGCTTGCCGGTAAACGTATTCTGGAAGGCGGCGGTCAGCCTGCATTCTATAACGACCGGCTGATCCGTGAGCGACTGATGGGAAGAATCCCGCATCTGCCGCTTGAGGATGCAATGGAGTTTGCGGGCGGCGGCTGTACCGAAACGTCGTTTGCGGGCTATACCTATTCCGGCGGTACCGACGATAACTTGAATGTGCTTTTGATCTTTGAAAAATATATGTATGAGCGACTGCCGCTTTGCGAGAGCTTTGAACAGTTCTATGAGGAGTTTTTCCCGGTCATGCTCGCAGGACTGGATGCCATGATGGCACAGATCAACGCAAACTGGAACGAGCGTGCAAGATGCTGTTTCTCCCCGATCCGCTCCTTATTTATCGATGACTGCATCGATAACGAGACCGGTTGGTTCCAGGGCGGTGCACGTTATACCTTTGCGATCCATGCCGACAGCGGTATGCCGAATGTCATCGACTCGATGCTCGCGATCCGCGACCTGATTTACGATAAAAAACGCTATACCCCGGAGGAGTTCTTGACCCTCTTAAAGGCGGAGGATCCGGAATTCTTCGCTGCGCTCAAGAACTGTCCGGCATACGGCGTCGGCAATAAAGATGCCGATGCGTTGGCAAAGGACATCACCACCCGATTCTATGCACGCTGCCTGGATGCGAAGCTGGATCTCGGTCTGGGATTCTTCCCGACCGCACATCAGTATGACCGTCATATCGGCGCGGGCGCAGTGGTTGGCCCGACTCCGGACGGAAGAAAAGCCGGTCAGCCGACGGCGGACTCGTTGGCTGCGGTCAACGGTAAGGCGGTCAAAGGTCCGACCGTTATGCTGCAGGGTGCTGCCTGCTATGAGCAGAAGGATATCTACGGCATGCCGGTAACCAACCTTTCGATCACCCGTAAATATTCGCCGCAGGTCATCCGTGCATTGGTCGAAGGCTATTTCGCAATGGGCGGTACCCAATTGCAGATCACGGTCACCGACCGTGAAACGCTGGAGGCTGCACGCCGTGACCCGGACAGCTACCGCGATCTGATCGTTCGTGTTGGCGGCTACTCCGAGTTTTTCTGCAACCTGACGCCTGCGTTAAGGGATGCGGTCATCGCGCGTACCTTATTTGACTGAGGTGCGGCATGGAACGGTACGATCATGTGAGCGGACGGGTGCTCAACATCCAGCATTTTTGCGTGGATGACGGTCCCGGAATCCGTACAACGGTGTTTTTGAAAGGCTGTCCGCTTCGCTGTGTCTGGTGTCATAACCCGGAGACCCACCGCATGGGGGATGAGGTGATGTTTCGGACGTCCAGATGCATCGGCTGCGGCAGATGTGTCGCTGTCTGTGAAAATGCGGCACACCGCTTTGATGAGGATCATCGGCATATCTACGACCGAAGCCTTTGCAGCTTATGCGGCAGATGTATCAACACTTGCCTGACCCAAGCGATCGAGTCGGTCGGTGAGACGATGTCGGTGGAGGCTGTGATGCAGGAGCTGCTGACCGATCAGGTGTTTTACCAAACGTCGGGCGGCGGTATCACCGTTTCGGGCGGTGAGCCGACGGCACAGCCCGAATTTACGTTTGCGCTGCTGTCGGCATGTAAGGAAAATGGGCTTCATACCTGTATCGAAACCTGCTGCTATTGTGATCCGAAGATCCTTGAGATGCTGCAGCCGGCAGTGGATCTGTTTTTGGTGGACTGGAAGGTAACGGATGAACAAAAGCATCGGGAATATACCGGTGTCTCCAACAAACGGATCGAGCAAAACCTTGCACTTTTGTCAAACCTCGGTGCAAAAGTCGTGCTGCGCTGTCCGCTGATCCCGCAGATCAATTTGGAGGAATCCCATTATGACGGCATCGCAGCGATCGCAAATCGCTATCCGAATGTCACCCGCATCGAGCTCGAGCCGTATCATCCGATGGGACTGGAGAAGCTGGATGCACTCGGCAAACAGGCTGCTTACCGGAATGCGGATTTTCTTGCCGCATCCGACGCGGAGCAAGCGGCAGAATATATCCGCGAAAAAGTATCGATCCCGGTACTGGTATCGGGAAAATAAAACCATAGACAGGCACGGCAAATTTTGCTGTGCCTGCTTTACTTTTTTTATTTTCAGCGGTATAATAGAGAAAAAAGAAAGCCCGGATATGGGTTTGATAAGGAGAATCGAAATGTTTCAGGATATGTTTGGAAAAACGCGCTATAAAGTGGGTCTGCATACCCACACCAATCTCTCCGACGGCAGAGTATCGCCGGAAGAATGTGCAGGTATTTATAAAGAAGCGGGCTACGATGCCATTGCACTGACCGACCATTGGAAATACGGCGGTGAGCAGCAGCTTGGCGGATTGTTGATTTTACCGGGCTGTGAATACAATGTCGGTAAATCGGATACCTCGGTGGATGTGATGCATATCGTCGGTGTCGGTATGAAAAACGATCCGTGCATCCCTGCCGATGCATCCCGTCAGCAGATCATCGACAGCATAAAAGCAAACGGCGGTATCGCAATTCTGGCGCATCCGGCATGGTCGCTCAATACCCCGGAAGAAGCGATGCAGCTTTCCGGCTTCGCGGCGGTCGAAATTTACAATATGGTCTCGGATGTCGGTATGAGCTCCCGTCCGTATTCCGGTTATTTTGTTGACCTGCTGTCCAACAAAGGAGTATTTTATCCGTTGGTCGCTGCGGACGATACCCACTACTATAACGGCGAGGATGAGGCCAAATGTGCGGTCATGGTCGAGGCAGAGGAGTGCAGCGTTGACAGCATCTTAAATGCGGTCAAAGAAGGAAAATTCTATGCGACCCAGGGTCCGGAAGTCCATGTATACCGTGACGGCGATACCGTGGTTGCAGACTGCTCTCCGGCGGTCACCATCGACTTTTTGACCAACTCCGCATGGTCTGCGGGCAAGATGACCCGCGGTAAGGATCTGACCCATGCGGTTTATCCGATCAAAGAATGGGATAAATGGGTGCGTGTCGAGGTCAAGGACGAAAACGGTAAATTTGCGTGGAGCAATATCATCAAACTGTGATGCGAAAGCCATCCGTATGAGACGGGTGGCTTTTTTGGTTGACTATCTTGATGAGAATATGCTATAATAAGGAAAAGAAAGCAAGGAAGGAGGAAGTGCTATTGAAATCCGCGAAGAATAAGACCATTGATCTCACCGAGGAGCAGGGCGAAGAATATCTTGCGCGCTGTATTCATCTGCGTAAAGCTGCCGGATCGGATGAGGTAAAGGATGCGCTGATCATCGGCGATGCTTTTGCCGTACTGCAAAAGCTGCCCAAAGCATCGGTCGATCTGCTGATCGTTGATCCGCCGTACAATCTGAACAAGGATTTCGGCAGCAATTCCTTCCGCAAATTAAAACCCGAGGAATACAGGGCATTCACGGCGCGCTGGATCGAAGCCGCATTGCCGCTGCTGAAAGAAAATGCCAGCGTCTATGTCTGCTGCGATTGGGAGAGCAGCATGATCATCGGGCCGCTGCTGCAGCAGTATTTTACGGTGCGCAACCGCATCACATGGCAGCGAGAGAAGGGCAGAGGTGCCAAGTCCAACTGGAAAAACGGGATGGAGGACATCTGGTTTGCAACGGTGGGGAAGGAGTACACCTTTGATCTTGCGGCGGTAAAGCAGCGCAAACGTGTGCTTGCACCGTACCGTGCAGACGGTGTTGCAAAGGACTGGGAGCAGACCGATGAGGGGAAATTCCGCAGTACCTGCCCGTCGAATTTCTGGGACGATCTTTCGGTGCCGTATTGGTCGATGGCGGAAAATACCGCGCATCCGACCCAAAAGCCGGAAAAGCTCTATGCAAAGCTGATCCTTGCAAGCTCGAAACCGGGTGATGTGATCTTAGACCCGTTTGCCGGTTCCGGCTCGGCGTTGGTCACCGCAAAGAAACTCGGACGGCATTTTATCGGTATCGAGTGCAACCGTACCTATTGTGTATGGGCGCAAAAAAGACTGGAACTTGCAAACACAGACAAACGTATACAAGGTTACCAAAACGGGGTGTTTTGGGAGAGAAATTCTGTGCCAAGAAACAAAAAGTGAAAACAGTGTTGACAAACGTCGATCGATGTGATATAATAATCAAGCGTCAAGAGAAACGGCCCAGTAGCTCAGTTGGTTAGAGCGCCAGCCTGTCACGCTGGAGGTCGACGGTTCGAGACCGTTCTGGGTCGCCAATGCTGTTATGGCTCAGGTGGTAGAGCACGTCCTTGGTAAGGACGAGGTCACCAGTTCGAATCTGGTTAACAGCTCCAAAGTAAGATCATGTACCTTGTGTACATGATCTTATTTTTTTACAATCCGTTGATAAAATTCGACAGATAATTTTACAATCGGATGCTATAATGGGGATGTAATTATGAAACAGGAGGCTAATCAAATGAAATTCGGTTGTTGTGTAGACATCAGAAATACGGCAATGGTACTTGCCTGCAAGGATGCGGGTGTGGATTATATCGAAACCTCGCTTTCGGGTCTGTATACCATTCCGCAGCGTGAGGTGATTGAGATCGCAAAACTGCTGCGTGAGAATAACCTGCAGCTTGCCGGCTTTAACGGTATGTACCCGTGGGAATATCGCTTAACGGGTGAGTGGGTGGACGATCAGAAGATAAACAGTTATCTGTTCGAGGTGCTTGAGAAGGCATCGGTATTCTGTCCGGAGTATGTGGTATTCGGCAGCGGCGGCCCAAGACGTGTGCCGGAGGGCTTTTCCAAAGAGATCGCTTTCGATCAGCTTGCTAAGCAGCTGAAGGAAACGGTTTCTCCGATCTTTGCACAGTACGGTGTCAAATGTGCCATCGAGCCGCTCAACTACTCGGAGTGCAACATCATCAATACCGTTTTGGAGGGTGAAGAGCTGCGCAAAGCGGCAGACAAAGAGAATGTCGGTCTGCTTGCGGACTTTTATCATATGCAGTATAACGGCGAGTCGGTCAGCGATATTCTCAAACTCGAGAAAGCACCGCTGCACCTGCATATCGCATCCAAGGAGCGCAATATGCCGCTGCCGGGCGACGGCTCGGACTATGAGGGCTTGTTTGCGGCACTCAAGGAGAAGGGTTATGACGGCAGAATCTCGCTCGAATGCGGTATTCCTGAGCCGTTTGAGGAGAATCTCAGAGCATCGCTCACCTATCTGCGCAGCCTGGCAGAATAACATAAGCATAGCGTTTGACGGACGGTGGAAACACCGTCCGTTTTTGTTATCAAGACTTTGTTAATTGTTAATCAATTTGTAACGACTTTTATGCGATTTTGTGGTATCATATAAATGGAGAAGTTTCTCCGTAAATTACCGCAGGATCGAAAGGGGATGATGGTATGCTGCGGAAGATGAGAAAAGTGTTGATCGTTTTGATGTGTATGGTCATGGTGATGCTCTGCGGCGGTGCCGTTTCTGCCGATGAGATCACTGCGGCGGAGGAAGCGGCCATCGGGCTGTTTTGTCAGACGCCGTCCTATCATCGGGAAAAAGCGGTCAGAAGTGATCTGCTGATGGATTTATATCTGCCGAAAAGCGATGCCGAGATGGATACTTTGCTGCGTGAGCAGATCTTAGAAAAAGGGATTGATGCGGTGCCGTATGAGAGTATTGTCGATCTGGCCGAGCCGAACGTCGGAAAGGTGGTCGTCATTCGCCATAACCAAAAGCAGCATATTTATCTGATGCAGCAGGATGCCGCAGGCGCATGGCAGAAGGTGAAGGAGGCGGATGCGAACCGTCTGATGCTCGCACGCAGAAGCTATTACGATTGCTATCAGACGCTCCCGACGGCGTATATGCCGACGGATATGATCAACGGTTATCTGTTTGTACCGGGCAGCGATGCGGTTTATGTTGCAAACTTCGGCAAGCGCGGCATGGATGAAGTTTTAGAAAACTGGTACGGTTATTGGGTTGAAAACATTGAGGAGGAAGCCTACGAAACCAAGTTTTACGGCTATTACGAGCAGCAAGATGAGGAGGCTTTTACTTTTGCCGACGGCGCAATGATCGCCGGAATTTTACTGCTTCTGCTTCTTTTTATTTTCGGTATCGTCAGACTGTTTCAAAAAGTCAAAAACGAGGACAACAGCTTTATCGAGAAAACGCCGCTGATGTGGCGGCTGATCTCGGGGGTAACAACACGATATCCGGGACGTTGGAATTAAAAAAACACTGCCTTTACGGGCAGTGTTTTTCGTTTTCTTTCAGCCAGGTCATCGCGGAATGTGCAAGCAGTGCGGTACCGAGCGGTAAAACCGATTCATCGAACTTGATCTGCGGATGGTGCAGCGTATAACCGTCTGCGCCCGCATAGAGCGAACCTAAGATGGTCGGGATCTTGTGGCTGATATACGCAAAATCCTCCGAGCCCACACCCGCACCCGGTGCATGGATCACCATCTCTTTACCGAGCAATTCTGCGGCGTTTCTTGCTATACTGCTGCTTAAGTCGGTGTTGTTTTGAAACATCGGGGTGCCGGAGGTGAAGGTGACTTTTGCGGATGCTTTCGAAGCTTTTGCGGTGTATTCGGCAACCTCGGCCATGCGGTCTTTGAATTTCTGGCGCAGATTTTGATCGTAGCTGCGGACGGTACCGCTGAATGCGACGTGATTTGCGATGATATTCGGCGCGTCACCGCCTTCGATATGACCGATGCTGTAAATGACCGGGTCTTTCATGCCGCGTTCCACTGCGCAAAGCTGCTGCAATGCCAGGATGATATGCGCTGCGGCGGTGATGGCATCGATGCCTTTTTCCGGGGTGGAGCCGTGGCAGCTTTTGCCGTATACATCGACGGTGAAATGGTCGGAGGACGGCATCATGACGCTGTCGGTGGAGAAAAATACCGTGCCCGTCGGGAGCGGACCCGGGACAACGTGCAGCATCATGGCGGCATTCGGAGCCGGATTTTCCAGTACACCGTTTTCGATCATATCGATCGCACCTTCCAAGCGCTCCTCCGCCGGCTGGAACATCAGCTTGACCGTTCCTTTTAATGCGGCTTCGTTTTCTTTGAGCAGCTTTGCCGCACCGAGCAGCATGGCGGTGTGCAGGTCATGACCGCAGGCGTGCATACAGTCGGTGACGGAAGCATAGGTTAAATCGGTCTGCTCCTTCATCGGCAGCGCATCCATATCCGCACGCAGCAAAAATACCGGTGAACCATTTCCGATGCAGGCGGTGACACCCGCTTTGCCGCAGTCGGATGGGGTGATGCCCATCTCGGACAGCTTGGTTTTGACATATTCCGCATTCTCTGTCGAAAATCCGGAATAGGCGTTTTGATGCAGATAACGGCGCATTTTTTGCAGGGTATCTGTCATTTCGTTTGCTTTTAAAATCAGACTGTTCATAGGTTACCTCACTTTTTACCGTTTGTTCTTAATTTGGTCAACAAGTTTGTGTTTTGGCGTGTTATAATAAAATCAGATTCGTATGATTACAGTATACAGAAAGGCAGATGAATTTGCATTGCTGCAATTGAAACAAATTGTAAAAGATTATCCTGCGGGCAGCGGAACGGTGCACGCACTGCGTGATATCACGCTGGATTTCAGGACGAGTGAATTTGTATCCATTTTGGGTCAGTCGGGCTGCGGCAAGACCACCATGCTCAACATCATCGGCGGCTTAGACAAGTATACCTCGGGCGATCTGATCATCAACGGACGCTCCACCAAATCCTTCAAGGACCGCGATTGGGATGCCTACCGCAACCATTCCATCGGCTTTGTGTTCCAGAGCTATAATCTGATCCCGCATCAGAGTGTTTTGCAGAATGTCGAACTGGCGCTGACCTTATCGGGTGTATCCAAGGCAGAGCGCAGAAAACGTGCGGTCGCGGCACTCGAGCGTGTGGGACTGGGCGATCAGTTAAAGAAAAAGCCGGCACAGATGTCGGGCGGTCAGATGCAGCGTGTTGCGATTGCGCGTGCCATCGTCAACGACCCGGATATCATTTTGGCGGATGAGCCGACCGGTGCGCTGGATACCGAAACAAGCGTACAGGTCATGGAGATCTTAAAAGAGATCTCCAAAGACCGTCTGGTCATCATGGTCACCCATAACCCGGAGCTTGCCGAGCAGTATTCCACCCGTATCATCCGTATGCTCGACGGTAAGATCACAAACGACTCCGCTCCGCTTTCGGCATCCGATGTGGCAAAAGAGCAGTTGAAGGAAAAGCCGCAGTTTGATCGGAAGAAAAAACGCGAGAAAAAGCCGTCGATGTCCTTTATGACCTCCTTCGGTCTTTCCTTAAAGAACCTGTTTACCAAGAAAGGCAGGACCGCACTCACCGGCTTTGCCGGCTCGATCGGCATCATCGGCATTGCGCTGATCTATGCGGTGTCGCAGGGTATGACCACCTACATCAACACGGTGCAGGAGGAAACTTTATCCGCTTATCCGCTGACCTTGGAAGCACAGCATACCGATATGGGTTCGCTGATGGAGATGTTCATCGGCAATGCGACCTCGGGTGAGACCCAC
>JBGUUN010000226.1:0-3737 GCA_045133555.1 Oscillospiraceae bacterium | reverse complement strand
CGCATACTGCACGATCTGCAGCGAAACGATGGTAAAAACGATCGATGCCGCAAGCAATATCGAAGTGATCGGCAGCAGCAGATTCTTTACTCGGCGGCAGGCGTTTCCGCTGCAATACCGCAGATACCATGCCGCACGGCAGAAAGAAAACCGTCCGCAGGTGATCCAGCAGACCAACAGCTGCAGCAGCGTTGCCGCCGTTCCCAGTACGCCAACACGGAAGAACGCACTGCGGAACATGCCGCTTGCCGTACCGTCACCCGGACTTTTTAATGAGAACAGGATCTGATCGAGGGCTACCTTATCATATCTGTCCAAAAAATAAATTGTGGTAAACAACAGGATATTCGCACCGTACAGCAAAAGCCATGCTGCGATCTCCCGCTTTCGGATGGGATTCTTTTTTATCATTTCATCATCTCCTCAAGGGGTTGTTTTTTCTGTCGTATCGATCCAAAACATATACCGAATCCCTTTGGTATGATATTCCGATCGTTTTCAATATAGCACGAAAAGATGACATTTATATGCTGAAGTTATGAATAAATCGTGAACGATTTTGTTCAAGTAATTAATTCCTATAAATTTTAGGTAAATTTCCCAAGGGAACATGTACATCCTCTTGTTACACCGATAAAAACAGATCGGATCTGTTCCGTAACGCTGCAAAAAACGATCAAAACCAACAGATGTAATCCTAAAATTTGGTAGGTATTCAAAGCAAAAGCTCCGATGAGAGCATTCTCATCGGAGCCGGACATCAGATTCAGTTTAAGGACGCAATGCTCCATGCATCCAAGGTGAATGCAGCCTTCAATACGCCGTTTTCATCAACGGTGAATTTCTGCTCTCTTAATACCTCGCCCTGTGCACGCAGTTCTTTTTCCTGCTCACGGGTCGGGGTGGTCGGAGCGCCCATCTCATTCCATTTGTGGATCGCGATATCATCACGGTGCAGTACCTGTAAGGTATACTCAGCACCCGGTACAAGACCTTCGACCTCGAAGCAGTAGTCACGGGAATCATCGTAATTCTGGCAATCGAGTGCGATCTGCTGATTTGGGAATACCGACATCGGAACGGTATCGGTAAAGCTGTCCGGATACTCATAGAATACTGCGGACAGACGGTCATCCTTCTTGGTAAAGAAGTAGCCTTCACCCTCGGAAAGGATCTCATCGCCTAAGGCATTCAACATACGGTATGCGTGATATACCGGTTTCTTAACGCCCTGCAGAGTAATCATACCGAAACCGCCGTGGAAGGATTTCGGACCTGCGCCGGCTTCTTCCATGATATCGGTGAAGATCCAATAGGATAAGCTGTCGGTCAGACCGATGCACTGCAGATTTGCACGCATAACATAGGTAGCAGCCGGCAGATAGTCATGACCGTGGTCACGGGAGGACGGGCTGGTGCTCCACTCGGTCAGGTGGATCTCGGCATTCGGATATGCGCTCTTGGCGATCGCAGCTTTAAGCCAATTCAAGTCATCACGCAGAGAATCTCTGTAACGGGTACGGCCTGCAATGGTACCGGAGTTATCAAATGCGAAATCGGTCGGATACGGATGGGTGGAAACGAAATCCACCGGGATCTCTTCGCGCTCACAGTAAGCAAGGAAATCCTCGATCCAGACACCGTGCCACTCCAAGGTGTTGATATCATCTACCTTAAAGGTTACATGTGCGGAGAAGTCCTCGAGATCGTGATCGAAACGGGTATCCGGAACAAAGTTACTGGTTGCCGGGCCGCCGACACGCAGATCTTCGTTGACTGCTTTGATCGCTTTTGCAGTCCATTTGTAGAGTTCGTAGTACTGAGAACGGGTACCTTTCCAGAAACCGTCCAGGTTCGGCTCATTCCAAACCTCAAAATACCACTGTTTGACCTCTTCCAGACCGTAACGCTCGATCCAATGGTTCAATGCGAAGGTGATCAGATCAGCCCATTTTTGGTTGTCATTCGGCGGAGAACCCCAGCCGCGCCACATACATACCGTATTATCGTTGCTTGCCAATTCCTTCGGAGAAAAACTGAGTTCCACAAACGGACGGATGCCGCGATCCAGCATTGCATCAAACAGATTGTCGATATACTGGAAGTTGTAAACCGGTTTGCCGTCTACCTCTTTATAAAAATACATATCATCACAGAAAAGACCGTGGAAACGCAGATACTTGAATCCGCAGGTATCCACCACCTGTTTTAACTGATCCTGCCAAATCGCACGTAAGCCCTCGTTTGCACGGCCCGCACCCACACAGGTATTCCAATAGCGGGTATATTTTTTACCCTGCTCTTTGAAATTGAGTTTCATATGAATTTCCCCCTTGGATAATCTTAACAGAACACCCCTCTGTTAAGATTAGTCTATCACTTAAAAATGCGTATGTCAAGCATCATTTTCTTTTTATAAAGTATTTTCCGATCAAATACTTACACAAAAAAACGACTCCGGAGATTGCACCGACTTTGATCAGAGTCACAGCGACCGTGGTCAAAAAAAACGGGATCAGTTGTTCTTTCGGCATAGAGGCATAGACCGCCGTCAGATCCTTTTTGGCCCACATGACGGCGATCCATACCATTGCAAGGATCCCTATCACAATACGCAAAGGTTTCTTGTTCTTCTCCATCATGATTCAAACAGATTCTGCTCCTTTTTGATTTTATTTCGCGTACGAAACAGCGGGATCGACAGGATCGACACCGCGATCGCAAGGAAAAGATTGATGATACCGAAAGAATTGGCATAGCTGTTTTGGAGCAGACAGAGGATCAGATTAAAAACTCCCACAAACAGATTGATCCCCGCAATCAACAGCTCCAAGCGAATGATACGGTTTAAGTGCGCAAGCTGCGAACTGCGATCGGAAAACAATTCAAAATCACCGTCCGCAGTCTCCTTACACAGATAGACCCAATTTCCATAGGAACCGACATGTCGGATACCGGTACTTTCCAGAAATTCAATATATTTGACACTCTCCGGATGATTCGGACGTTCCTTCAAAAACTCCAGACGGTAACAGTATTTTCCCGGCTCACAATCCTCAAATTCATACCGACAAAATCCGACAGCAACCAATCCCAAGCCTTTTGCCGCCATCTCACAAAGCCACTTTTCTTCTTTGTCATAATCCCAGATACCGAAAAACTTATGAATAACTTTTCTCATACCTTTCCCTCCAATACACGGATTCCGTTTTCCATCAGTTCACGCAATCTTGCCAATTCCATAAGCAAAATCTGTTCTCCGGCTTCGGTGATCCGATATTCTTTCTTTCGACTGTCCTTCTCGCCCGGTAATGCCACGATCCACCCTTTTTCCAACAGGCTGTTGATCGCACCGTATAAAGTACCTGCCGCCAGATTGACTCTTCCACCCGATAAACGCGCCACATTCTGCATGATTCCATATCCATGCATCGGCTCGGTCAATGAAAGCAGAATGTAGTACACCGCTTCTGTTAATGCTGTATTTGACATCTCGATACCTCCTTTTCACCCGCCGATATAACGGCTTCCGATATATTTATTATATCGTACACCGATATAATTGTCAAGTCTTTTTTCAAAAAAAGATCGAGGTTTTTAATAAACCTCGATCCAAAACTTATAAACACAATGCTTCAATTTTATCGGCAATCTGTTCGATCACATCGATGAATGCCGAATCGCTCTTTCCGGTCGGATCCGGCAACCCCCAGTCCGCATCCGGCTCACGTCCGATA
>JBGUUN010000225.1:0-1857 GCA_045133555.1 Oscillospiraceae bacterium | reverse complement strand
CCGTTATCCACGAAATCTTTTGCGATCTTACCCTGATCGGAGAAGCGCATCGAGAAACCGATCATCAGCAGTTTATTGTTGCGTTTTGCTGCCGCAAGCATCTCCTCAGCCTGTTTTGCGTTATATGCCATCGGCTTCTCACAGAGAACGTGTTTACCTGCATCCAGTGCCTTAATGGTACAGACAGCATGGTTATTATTCCAGACACAGACGTCTACCGCATCCAGTTCCGGATGAGCTGCAAGCATTGCATCGATATCGGTATAGCGTTTTTCGATGCCGAAGCGATCAGCGGTCGCATTCAGATTGACCGGATTGATGTCACAGATTGCAGCGATCTCAACATTATCCAGTTTCTTATAGCCGTTTAAGTGAACATTGCCGATGCCGCCGGCACCGACCAGTCCGATTTTTACTTTTTTCATCACTTGTTCCCCCATTTGATCCCATCTGCGATGACGGGATATATTTGATTTTATTATACACCTTTTCCCTTGATATTGCAACCATATCCCACGTTTTTCTTGGTGATTCTTGCTTTTTTATTTTTGGTTCTTTACAATTATTTGACGGTATGATATACTATGATTAAGAATTATATAGAATTCGAAAGGATATTGTTATGGAACAGGTATTAACCAGACAACAAATCAGAGATATTATTGAGGGCAAAGGGCACGCTTACCGTGTACCGATCTCGTATCATTTTTGGATCTATCCGGGTGCTTTCGAAGAGCAAAAGGATACCGTTGTGGCATTATTGGACAACTGTCCGAATGACCTGGATTTTAAGAGTGTGAGAATGCCGGACAATTACGTAGCACCGGATGACGATCCGAATTATCGCTGGGTCAACAAAGACAAACCGGAAGATGACCAAAAGCACGGACTGGACTCCCAGTGTGCGATCGAGGATTGGGATGAATTGGACGATGTCCTTGCAAACTTCCCTGACCCGAATTATGTCGGTTTATTACCTGAAGTTCCAAAACCGGACGGCAGATACCGCCTCGGAACCTTCTGGTATTGCTTTTTTGAGCGTTTATGGTCGCTGCGCGGCATGGAAAATGCGTTGACTGACTTTTATCTCTATCCGGATGAAGTACACCGTTTATTCGATGCACTGACAAACTTCTATTGCCGTGTAATCGAGCGTTTGGCAAAAGAATGGCAAGCAGATGCGATATTCATCTCGGACGATATCGGTATGCAGACCGGACCGTTCTTCTCCCTGGAGATCTTCCGCGAATTCTTCAAGCCGTACTACAAGCGTTTATTTGATACCGCTCATGCAAACGGCATGCACTTCTGGCTGCACGCCTGCGGCAACATTGAGCTGTTCATTCCGGAATTGATCGAAATCGGCTTAGATGTTCTCCACCCGATCCAGAAATACACCATGTCGGAACAGCGTATTGCCGAGCAATACGGAAATGATATCTGCATCTGGGCAGGTTTTGACGTCCAGCGCACCATTCCGTACGGTACACCGGAGGATGTAAGAAACGAAGTCCGCTTTATGTTAGACACCTACAAGAACAAAAACGGCCGTCTGATCATGACGCTCGGCAACGGTGCTACATCGGATACCCCTATTGAAAGTTTGAAGGCGCTGTTTGAAGAAACGATCGAGTACAGTAAGAAAATCTACGCGGAAATCGATTGATCACATCCCAGTTCTTCTTTTTGATGCGGGATTGACTGTTTCTGTAATAATGCTTATGAACTAAAAATCCCCCGCTGCCTATCGGCAGCGGGGGATTTTCATATTGACCGTATAGCGCCGAACAAAAGATATTTATCGTATCTTTTTCAAATACAGCAAATACCGAAGTCCTAATTTCGACCAGCCAAACC
>JBGUUN010000224.1:0-1991 GCA_045133555.1 Oscillospiraceae bacterium | reverse complement strand
AACTTAAACGAGTCACAGCCGCTGCGCAGTGCGCGTGTGATCCGTTATATCTTTGACCATCAGCCGGTCGCTGCATACAAAGGCGGTATCTTACCGTTTATGGGCAATGATCTGAAAGAGCTTCTGGATGAGGATGATCCGAACGGTTACGGCATCGGTTTTAACTACGACGGATACCCGCATCATAACGAGCAGAAGGTGCAGGAGCTTTTTGACTTATGTCAAAACGAAGCCGAGAGGCATGCGATGTCGCACGCGATCTGGTTCTCGCGTTCGGCACATTCCGAGATCTCTCCGCCGCGTTACAACCACGGCGGCGTACACACCGTTACAGATATCCCATATGTGTTAAAAAACGGCTTTTTATCCTATTTTACCCGTATCGATCGGGAGGAAAACAAATCCACGTCTTTTGAGAAGATCCAATATCTGAAGTCTCTGACCGAAACGGCACATGCCATCGAGGGCTATCTGCTGCGCTATCTGGCCTCCTTAGAGGAATTATATCCGGTCTATGAAGGAAACAAAGACGAACTTGCCCGTCTGATCGCGGCAATGAAGCGTGTGCCGTTCTACCCGGCCGAAAGCTTTTACGAGGCATTGGTCAGCAGCTACTGCGTCATGTTCTTTGCGCGCTGCTTTGAGCCGGGACGCATTGACAGCTACTTATATCCGTACTACCAAAAGGATCTGGAAAACGGCGTCATCACCAAGGATGAAGCATTCGCCTTGATCCGTCTGCTGTTCGAGGAGATCGACAGACGTACCGGTCATCCGGGTGCAAACCATGTCACCATCGGCGGCAGCGACCAAAACGGTGCTCCTCTCTACAACGACTTGACCGAGGCGGCTATCGTTGCCATCCGCGGACTGCATCAGCCGAATCTGACCCTGCGCGTCAGAAAGGATATGCCGCAAAACATCTGGGATTTAGCCCTTTACAACATCGGAAAAGGGTATTCTCACCCGGCTTTGGTCAATGAGGAGCAATTCTTAGAGCATCTGACCGCTGATTACGACATCCCGTATGCCGATGCGGTGGACTATGTTTTCGGCGGTTGTTCCGAGGTTTTGATCCAGGGCAAGACGATGTGCGACTCAACCTGGGTGCAGTACAATATGCTTGACATCTTCGAACAGACCTTCTACAACCATTTCCTCTCCTGCAAGACCTTCGAAGAATTTTTGGAGCTGTTCAAACGCGACCTTGCGATGACGATCAGGGAGATGGAAAGCCACATCAATGCCCGTCAGTTCAAAGCGGGAATGTACGAAAACTTCCCGATGCGTTCGTTATTCACCGACGGATGCATCAAGCACGGAAAGAGCTATTCCAATGGCGGTGCGCAGTACAACTTCGACTCCACCAACATCTATGGCGGCACCAACACCATCAACTCGCTTTATACCCTCAAGGCATTCTACGAAGGTACATTCGGCGATGTGACCAAAGAACAGCTTATGGATGCCATGATCGCAAACTACGAAGGCTATGAACAGATCCATGCAAAATGCAAAAACATCACCAAATTCGGAAACTACGATCCGGTGTTGAATGCACTCGCGGCAGATCTGATGGAGTTCACCTTTGATCGCGTTATGGAATTACGCTGCTGGCGTCAAAACGCGGATTATGTCGGCAGATATATGCCGGCGATCATTCTGTGGGTGGACTGGGTCTCCAGCGGCAAGCGTGTGGGTGCGACCCCGGACGGCAGAGTCTTAGGCGAAGCGACCGCAGATTCCTGCGGTCCGATGCAAGGTACGGATACCGAAGGCCCGACCTCGACAATGGGTGCGGCATTATCGCTGCCGCAGCACAAATGTATGGGTACCTGCGTCTTGAATCTGCGTCTGGATGCCGCAAACTTCGAAACACCGGAAAAGACCGCAAAGGTACAGCAGTTATTCCGGGTTTATTTCGCACAGGGCGGCAATCAGCTTCAGGTCAATGTGGTTGACCCGCAGACCTTACGCGATGCGCTGAAAGA
>JBGUUN010000223.1:0-2100 GCA_045133555.1 Oscillospiraceae bacterium | reverse complement strand
AGCGTCTCAGCATGGTAAAATAAGTTTCGGAAGTTTGCTATGAAATGGGTAAGTGAACGCTTTGCGGTCATTTACCCTTTTTATTTTTGAAAAACGAGGCAAATATGGAAGAAAATAAGATCACAGACGCGATTTTAGTAGGTGTTGCAAAAAAAGGCAGCGATAACGGAGAGTGCGAAAAGAGTCTCGCGGAACTGGAACGGCTGTTGGATACAGCAGGCGGCCGCGCTTTCGCAAAGATGATCCAGTCTAAAGAGAGCGAAAATCCGAAAACCTGCATCGGCAGCGGTAAGTTGGAAGAACTGAAAGAGCTTTGCAAAAACAATGACATCGGGCTCGTGGTGTTTGACACCGAGCTGTCTCCTGCACAGATCCGTAATATTGAAGATGTGTTGGAAGACGTGGATGTTATCGACCGCAGCATGCTGATTTTGGATATTTTTGCATTGCATGCCACCAGCGCCGAGGGTAAGCTGCAGGTTGAACTGGCGCAGCTGAAATATACCGCACCGCGTTTGATCGGTAAAGGCAAACAGCTTTCCCGTCAGGAAGGTCGTATCGGTACACGCGGCCCGGGTGAGTCGAAGCTTGAGACTGACCGACGCCATTTGGCGCGTCGTGCCGCAACACTGGAAGAGGCGCTCCGTGATATCGAGCGTACGCGTGCCACCATGCGTGCGGCAAGAGAACGCAGCGGACTCAAAAAGGTCGCAATCGTTGGTTATACGAATGCAGGAAAATCCACGCTGCTGAATCGGTTGACCGATGCGGGCGTTCTCGCGGAGAATAAGCTGTTCGCAACATTGGATTCCACCACGCGCAAGCTGACTTTGCCCGAGGATACCGAGGTGCTGATCTCGGATACGGTAGGCTTTATCCGCAAGCTGCCGCATCATCTTATCAAGGCGTTTAAATCTACGCTGGATGAGCTGCAGTATGCGGATATTCTGGTGGTACTTGCCGATGCTTCGGATGAAGAATGCGGCGAGCAGCTGAAAGTGACAACGGACCTGATTGCGCAACTGGGGGCCGGCGACAAACCGATTTTGTACGTGTTCAACAAGTCGGATGCCGCGAAAGACGGTATGACCGTGATCGGCAGCAAGCCGAACGATTCTGTATTTATTTCTGCGCTGACCGGTGCGGGAATCGATACGTTTTTATCTATGCTGGAGGATCTTGCGCGTGCGGGGACCAGACGTTGTACGCTGCATATTCCCATGGCGGAACAAGGTGTGCTGAATCAGCTTTACCGCCTGGCGACTGTGGAAGATGTTCAGTATAAAGATGAATATGTAGAGGTCAGTGCGGTGCTCGACAGCCGCGCACAGGGAACCTTTAAAAAATATATTGTATAAGGATATGCAGGATGGGACAGCCGACGGAAAAACTATATACCACGCTTGACGGCGAAGGCGCCGATGTGTATGAAGAAAAAAGATCCGAATTTATCGGTGTGGCAGCGCATATTGACAGCGAAAATGATGCGCTGGCTTTGATCAAGCGTATTCGTGCCGAGCATTACGACGCGCGACACAATGTATATGCCTATGTATGTTCGTCCGGCAACGTACAGCGCTACAGCGATGATGGGGAACCGCAGGGAACGGCGGGAATACCGGTGTTGGATGTGATTCGCAAATCCGGACTGGAGGATGTCTGCATCGTTGTTACGCGGTATTTTGGCGGAACTTTGCTCGGCGCAGGCGGACTTGTCCGTGCGTATACTGCCGCCGCAAAAATGGCAGTAGACAAAGCGGGCGTCGTGACGTATCAGAACTTTTCCGAATTGCGCTTGGTTTTGAGTTATTCCGACTATCCGAAAATTTTGGCAAAACTTCCGATGTATAAGGCGAAGATCGACAATACCGATTTCGGTACCGAAGTTGTCTTGGATATCGCTTTGAACGCATCGCTCACAGAGCAGTTTTGTGCATTCGTGCGTGAACTGTTTTGCGATCGGGTGCAGCCGATACATCGCGGTGAGCGATATGACCGCGATTAAGTAAATTTTTTTATACGCACAAAAGAGGAGTTTTTCGATTTTGTGCGTATATTATTGTCGCAAAACATGAAAAAACTATGTGGGAGGTGTGGAAA
>JBGUUN010000222.1:0-2483 GCA_045133555.1 Oscillospiraceae bacterium | reverse complement strand
ACGACTTCTGACTCCACCGATGACAACAACAGCGAATCCGGATCGGAAGCAGCTCCCGAGAAGCATCAGCAATCCATCGTTTACGACAAGAACGGCTGGTTCAACTTCGATATGGTTGCGCAGAACGGTCTGATGGACAGCTACGGTCTCGGTCTGTATCTGATCGACAAGGAAGCACCTGTTATTGAAGGTGTTGAAGATTTGATGTTCTTCGAGAACCCGAACGCCGGCGCACTGTACAATGCATCGTATCTGAATGTTACGGCGTATGATGAGTACTATGGCGTGAGGACCTATCTGACAGACAAAGTCGAAATCAGCTGTACATACGACGGCAAGGAAATCGACATTTCCGAAATCGGTTCCTTCCCCTATGACAAGAGCAAGCCTTACACCATTACCTATACCGTCAAAGACGCTGTCGGTAATGTGGCAGAGGCAAGAAGAACCGTCACCATGGTTGGTCTGTTCGATACGACCATCCGTGTCAACGGCGGTTACACCGATGCAAACGGTATGATCGAGGTTGACGGCAGCTCCGTTGCTCTGACGCTGGACAATTTTGCCGGCATGGCATGGGCAAGATATGAGTCCGGCATCCATACCATGGGTCAGATGAAGAACAAGGGTAAGGTCATTGCCCCGCAGGCAGACGGCTCGTTCAAGCTTGACAATCTGTCCGAGGGTTGGTACACCTTCTATGTTCAGACCGACCTCCGTGATTACTTCTGCGTCAAGGTTTACGTCTTTGCACAGTAATTCCAATTGCACATTTTCCCCGGGCACATTTTAGAAAGAATCGTGCGGTCAGTGCAGATCATCATTCTGCATTGACTGTGCGAGAAAGGATACAACGTGAACGTATTCAAGAAAATTGTTTGCCTGTTTCTTGCAGTCATGCTGACTGTGTCCATGGTTCCGATGAGCGTATTTGCGCAAAGCAGAACGATGACGGCACGGTCGAATACCAATGGTGACATCTACACCATTCAGAATGACTATGTTCGTTATTCGATCAATGCAAAAACAGGCGGATTCTCCGTTGAAACACTCGACGGTAATCCACAGAAATATCTGGATGATAAGATCCCGCTTCTGTACCGCGAAGATGAAACGCGCTCGAACGGCACATCTTTTACAACCATCCGGATTGACGGACGCGACTACATTTTCGGTCGTGACTATAATCATTACGGTATCACGACGAAGCTCGAAACCCCTGTTATCTCCAACGACGGCCGCCTTCTGACGGTCAGCTGGAAGATCAAAGATTATACCGTTCTGCAGCAGGTTGCACTGTCTGCGGAGCAGGATATGGACCTGACGGGCAACGTCGGTATCAGCTATACCGTGCTGAATAACAGCAGCTCCGATGCTGTTGTCGGTATCCGTGTTCTTCTGGACTCGGCGCTCGACTCGACCGTCGATGCACCGTATCTGATGACGGATACAAGCAACATTCCTCTCAAGACGGAAGTGGAGTTTTCCAAGGCTAAGGGCAATCTGCCCAGTCAGATCCGCGGTCTTGACTCCGTCTCCAATCCCTCCAAGATGCTGTACACGTTTACCAAAACATGGAACAACGACGCGGCAGAGGTCGACCGCATCATCGTCGGTCATTGGAGAAATCTTGCAAACACAAGATATACATATACCCCCGATGCATACTGTGATTTTACCAACTATTCCAATACGCACATGACACCCGACGCGGCGATTGCGTATTACTGGGATGAAGCAACGCTCGCTGCAGGCGCATCCAGAACCGCAGAACTGCTTTACGGTGTCGGTAACTTCACAAGCTCTGTGATCGAGAACAACATCGGTATTGATATGGTCATCAACAACAAGATTACGTTGAATGATGCCGGTACCGGTTATAACAATGACGGTAAGTTCTCGGTTACGGTTACGCTTGACAACTCCGTTGACAATGCTACGCTTCTGGAAGATGCGATTCTGACCGTCAGCTTTGAAGACGGCATTACGGCGCTTTCCAATGCGACATATGCGTTTGATCAGGTTCCGGTCGGTGAAATCAAGGTCTGTACGGTAGATTTACAGGTTGAACCGCAGAGCACGATTACCGGTAAGGTCATCGGTGCAACACTGACGGCTTCCAAGGAAATCGATGCGGACAAAGCACAGATCGTCACCGTCAATGCGGACAGAACGCTGGTTGTTCCCGGTGTTAAGGGTCCGTTTGCTGGTGTTACCGTCAGCAGTGTTGCTCCCGCAATTGTCTATACCGAGGGCAAAAAGTCCTTGACCGTTACGGGTAACCTCGCAGCGCTGAAAGCCATCAACGGTACTGACGGTTGGGAACTGAAGCTCTATCATACGACGACCGATCATACGGTTACGATCGATCATAACCGTGTTGCATTCCTTGGCGATGCATATTCGCAGATCTCCTTCACAACGGATAAAGAACTGGTTGTCGGTGAATATGAGATCGGATTTGTCTTCTCGGATACCCAGCT